>CAZOFK010000075.1:0-4108 GCA_964579185.1 Microcaldota archaeon | reverse complement strand
CTAAGAGTATTGGAGCTCAGGACTTCTTAGGGCCTAAACGGCCTTTGCCTTGCCTGCAAGTATGTAGTCTGCAGCAGCTTCTATGGCTGCCCTTGAGTTCAGCTTGGGGGAGAAACCGAATTCCTTGAGCTTCCTGTTGCTTATGAAGTTGTCTGTTATGTCTCCAGGCCATCCGCCGTGAGTAATGCCGAAGACCTTCCTCGCACCTTTTGCCGCCTTCGCTATAACTATGTCTGCTATCTCTCTTACGCTTATCTGATCGTCTGAGGCAACGTTAAAGATGTTTTCCCTCTCTCTTGTCTTTTCGTATACGTAAAGGACAGCAGAGACACAGTCATCGGCACTGATATAGCTCTTCCTCTGGCTGCCATCCCCTAGGACATTGAGCTCGCTGCTGTTTTTCCTTAGCTTATTTATAAGGTCGAAGACTATGCCGTGAGTTGCATTCTTACCTACCACGTTTGCGAACCTGAATATGCAAAAATTGATGCCGTACATGTTGGAGAAGGCACTTATGAGGCCTTCTGATGAGAGCTTCGTTGCACCGTATATTGAGATGGGCTTCAGGGGCCCGTACTCCTCCGGAGTAGGCTTAACCTTTGCTATGCCGTAGACGCTTCCCGAAGAAGAGAAGAGTATGTTTTTCACATCGCCTTCCCGGCAGGCTTCCAGCACATTGTACGTAGTAAGTATTCCTTCGTCTATAGGGCCTTTCCCATTTCCGAACTTCACGTTAGGATTCGCAGCGAAGTGAACTATAGTCTCGGGACTATCGCGTTTGACGGTAGCTGTGAAGAGTTCCTTGTTCAGAATGTCGCCTTTTGTGAACCTGAGGCCTTTTTCTGCAAGTGCTTCTATGAAGGAGTAGCTTCCTGAAGAGAGATTATCATAGACAGCCACGCTTGCGCCCCTTCCTATAAGCGCCTCAGACATGTTGCTTCCTATGAAGCCTGCGCCTCCTGTGACTAAGAGCCTCGAGCCTTCTATCTTATTGGCCATCCGATCTACCAGGCGCAGCATCCTGCGCAGTAATCGTCTGAGCGTCCAATGCGTGACTTCCGGTATAGCCTTTTGCCGTATACCTTTCAAGCCACCTCAGCTTCTTAGATGCAGAGCTGTTGCTTACGCTCTTCCAATATACATTTGGTATTGTGAGGTTCTTCTTGCGTATCCACACCTTCTTGTACTTATGCAGGTCGGTTATGATATCCTTTATCTGCTCATCCACATTGTGTCGGGGTGAGAAGCCAAGGCTGGGCAGCTTCTCATGCACGACCTCATAGAAATGCTGCTCTGCCTCTACGCGTGGGTCTTCTACCGTCTCGAACTCAGCCTTGAAGCCTAGTC
Source organism: Microcaldota archaeon (assembly GCA_964579185.1). Taxonomy (GTDB): domain Archaea; phylum Micrarchaeota; class Micrarchaeia; order Micrarchaeales; family CABMGC01; genus JAJYIA01. The sequence goes on along the minus strand of CAZOFK010000075.1, from coordinate 2,761 downwards.
CTTCGCCTATGCTCTTTACCTTCTCAGCAAGTTCTACAGTATTGTATATTTTGTCTAGCTGGTTAATGACTCTGTATTCGCCTTCTGCTGCCGGCTTCTCGGTGAGGAGCGTAAGGGCGTTTATGCTGTCCTGCAGCGAGAGGAAGCCCCTTGTCATAAGGCCTTTCCCGTATATGAGGAGCTTGCCATGGCCTATGAGCTGCGCACAATACTTGTTTATTACAGTGCCCCAGATTGCATCTATGTCAAGACGTGTGAGAAGGCTCTCGTCTACCATCTCCTCTGTCCTGTTCCCGTAGACTACGCCCTGCATTACATCCGTTGCCCTTATGCCCCATATCCTGTTTGCAAATGCGACATTATAGCTGTCGAATATCTTGCTTAGATGGTACCATGAGCTTCCCATGCGCGGGACCATTACCCTATCCCTCCTGCCCATATACTCCATCTCCATGAACCCTTCTTCTATTCTGAGGTTTGGTGTCCCGTACTCGCCCATTGTGCCCATCTTGAGAAGGTGTGCATGAGGTGCATGCTTCTTCATTGCGAAGAGTATGTTGAGGTTCGATGCCACGTTGTTGGTTTCTGTGTAAAGTGCATGCTGAGCTGTTACCTGGGAGTAAGGCGCACTGCGCTGCTGTGCCAGGTGTATTATAGTCTCGGGTTTATACCTCTCCAGCAGTGCCTCAACAAAATTAGGATTCCTCAGGTCCCCTTCTACTACCTGGATCTTCTTGTGGAATTCCTTCTCGAAGTTGGCAGACCTCTCTTTAAGGTCCTTACTTATAGGCATGGCCGAAAGCCCGCCCACGTCTGCAACAAGCTTCCTTGTGACATAATTGTCTACAGCTACAACCTCTCCGTACATCTTTGCCAGTTTCATTGTGAGAGGCCAGCCTATGTATCCATCTGCGCCGAGTACCATTACTACCAAATAATCACTTTAGGGTTTAGAAGAAGACAGCAGCCTGCACTGTGCCTTCTATGCACGCATATATTCTCATTAAGATGCAAAGATATTTATTGTTTTTTATACTGTGCGGTGCAATGGGTGCTTTTTCTGAATTCCCTTCTTAAGCCCGTAATATTCAAGGATGCTTCTGCTAACTTCATATATAGAAAAGGATTTTAGGCCTCCGAAGAGGGACTTTGGATGATAGCCGAATATGCCTGTATCTGTGTGGTCGCCGCTCTTTGGAGGCTCAGGCTCCATGAAGAGAGTGCCAGCCGAATAATTGAAGATGTCAAGGCTGTAGCCGTCTTCAGCCTCGACGAAGAGGTCAGGAGCTATGAAAGGGCACTTTCTTCCGTAATAGCGCTCTGCGCTCTCCACTCTTTTTATCACTCTGAGTTTCTTGAGCTTCTTTGACAGCTCTTTTATAAGGATTTTCTTCTCTGCCACAGTAACTATGCCTTTCTCAAAACGTTTATCATTGACCCATAGGGTGGAGACGTTGAGATTTGATATGGCTGCGAATGCTCTTGTATTATGCATATCCATATCGAAGAGATGTATGCGGGTATACCTGCCCTTCCTTGCTGAGGGGACAGCCCCGAGAGATCTGAAGATTGCATGCTTTGTAGAGTGCGGCAGCTTATCGTAAATCCTTCTTGCACTGGTTTTCATCAGCTTTTCCCTTAAGGTATATGCCAGTTGCGCTTTTGCATCTGTTGAGTTTGCCAGAGCAGATTCTTTTATGGAAAGATAGCCACTCTTCGCAAGCCACGCATTTATAAGGAATTTTTCTTTTATGGGTTGAGCCCCATGATCTGAGACTATTATCACAGAGGAGCCTTCTCTCTCTGCCCTGCCGAGCAGATAGCCTATAAAGCTGTCTATTGCGCTATATACAGGCAGCAGGTATTCTTCCATCTTCTTTTTGTTCAGCACGAAATGCTGGAGCCTGTCTGTCTCTGTGAAGCATACATATACAAAGTCGTATATGTTGTTCTCCATGGCGCTTTTGGTGATTTCTGCCCTTGCCGTAATGCTTTTAGCGAAGATTCCAACTGCAGAGCTTATCGGAAGGCGCCCTGCCTTTATGTCCTTTTCTATATCAGGCTCTCCGTCGAATCTGTGCCTAAGCATTAATGACCTAAGATAGGCGCTGTTTGTCTTCGCTTTAAGTGGAAAGCCGGTTATCATGTCCACATTCGCGTATTCTGGAAGCCTTATATCAGTTGCAGGAGTAATAACCAGGCATTTCAGGCTGTGTTCGGCAAGCGCCCTCCAGAATGGGGGAACCTGCCGCGAGTCGTAATATGCCAGTTCAGGAGTATAGTCGCGTTTCAGTTCGAAGAAGTCTGGCACCCCATGTTCAGCCGGGGTTAAGCCTGTGTAAATTGTAGGCCACGCTGCTCCTGTCATTGGTGGCATTGTCGATCTCATCTCTACAATCTGCTTGTTTAAAACAAGGTTGTGGATGTTTTCCATTCCCTTTCTTTTGCCGAGCCTTTCCATGAGCCAGAGAGGGGCTGCATCTATGCCCACCATATAAAGCTTCTTGGTTATTGCCATAATTGATAGAGTATGTAAAAGCCTTTAAACAATAGGTATGCGCTTAAGAGTGTGTTAAAGCAACGCTGTATTAATATTGCTTTTGGGATAATTAGTAAAGGTAAATTAGGGGAGTTAGGCTAGCTTGGTAGGCTTTCAGGTTTGGGACCTGAAGACCCGCGTTCAAATCGCGGACTCCCCGTTCATCATACGGGGTTATATATAGAGCCTCGAAATGTTACCTCCTTTTTGTCGTCTTAAAAT
>CAZOFK010000074.1:0-4197 GCA_964579185.1 Microcaldota archaeon | reverse complement strand
CAGAATGCCATCGTTGTTTATAGCCTGTTGCGCTTGCTGTACGCTTATCTTTGTCCAGATTGCGCAGGACCTCATTCGCAGAATAAGCTCATTCGCAGAATAAGGCATATATGCCTTGCGAGGTAGTATGTATATGTGGTTGCATGAAGGACGCGCTTGGCACTCTCTTCCTTAAGGATAAGCAGGTGAGGCTGCTCTTCGCGCTCGCCAAGGAGGGAAGGGAGTGGAACCTCGCCGGGCTCTCCGAAGAGGCGAATGTTACGTATATACACACAAGCAGGTTCATCTCGAAATGCGAGGCAGCGGGCATAGTCAGCGTGGAGAGGCACGGAAGGCTGAAGAGGCTTGCCCTTACGGAGAAGGGCAGGGATATAGCCGGAAACATAGCCAAGATTATGGAAGGGGTAAGCGCGGCTGGCGTCCGGGAATAGCCTATACGGCTTCGAGGAGTGCTGATTTCTTCATTGCGTTTAGAACATGCCCGTAATCGCGGTAATGTGCGAATGCCGTGAGCGAAATGGTATACTCGCCTTTGTCTGTGCCAACGCCGCTGTTTACGTCTATCCTTGACTCCTTCTCCTCTCCGGGGGCGAGTATGCCGAGCCTGAGCTCTTTCTGCTTGGCCAGCCCTATCGAATCCATGCTAAGCTGCCTCGGCACATCGACCACTACAGAGCTGAGCAGCGGCTCCCCGGTTATGTTTTTGAGCCTTATCACAAACGAGGTTGTGGCCTTCTGGCGCGCCTTGAGCTTGTACGGCACGAATTCTGTCCTTATCTCGTACGGAAACCTTTTGCTTAGGTCAGCCGAGACGTCCTTTTTACCGAAGAGGTTTAGTATACCCATCAAATCACTCTCAGGAGGCATTGAGGTGCACGCTGCTGCGGGCGCCCTCCTCGCCTGTCACTACTATCTTATAGCTTGAACCATTCAGAAGCGCTATTGAAACGGGGCTCTCTCCCAGTGTTATTGGGCCGTTGAACGAGAGCGCAGCGTTGCCTTGTGCCTGAAGTACGAGGCCATATGCGCTGCCTTCGAACTCTGACTCCGAGGCTGGCAGTACAAGCGTTCCGTTGCTTTCTATAAGGAAGTTGAGCATCCTGAATGAGGCCTCGCGCTTCACGCTCGCCCCCTCAGTGCCTTCTATGTTTACACGTATATTCCTGAGTATGGCTGCAATCCTAGCCTTAGTGCTCACATTTAGCGTAAGGTTTCCTGGGAGGTGCGCCTTGAGCAAAGCCTCAAGAGCGTCAGGGCTTGCGGCGGAGCTGCTTGAGTTTATGCTCAAGTTTGAGAGAAGGTCGCGTAATACTATTATGCGGCTGCTCTCGTTCAGATCATGTATGCTGCCTATGCCATGCAGGGTGCCGTTGAGCATAAGCGAGATGCCTTCAATTATGTTGCTGCTGGTATCGGAAGAGAGATTAGAGCCTAAGTCGAGTGTCGTGTTATGCAGCACTCCTACAGCAATGCCTACTCCTGCAGAAACGTTGTAGCCAATCCCGTGGCCCGACTTGTCCTCAGATGTAAGCTGCATGCCTGACTTTCCAGTGATATTCAGGCTTCCTGAAACAAGCACATGGCGTATAGTAACGCTCCGGTTAGAGTTGTCATACACCCTCATATACACGAACGTTGAATTTCCTGAAGTGCCTATGCGTGCGCTGCCTATGCTGATGTTAGGGCTCTCCGCCTCTAGCTCTGCCTTCTCCTGGCCTGTTATCTGCTGCCTGCTGCCAATGGAGAGAGACGAGGGCTTTGTGGCGTTCCTGACAAGCACGGCTCTGACTGAAGGCACCAGCATGAACCTTGTCGAGTTAGGGCCCATTATGCTTATTACAGTAGGGGAGAGGTCAAGAAGCACAATTGAGGTGCTGCTGACAGCCCTCTCATCTGAAATGTGTACAGTTATGCTGCTGTTAGGTATGGAGAGCGCATAGTGTGTATTATTTATTGTTATCTGTGCAGACGTGATGTTGAACCTTACTGCGTTTATTGATGAATTAGCAGATAATGCCACGCTGCCTATTGTCTTGCTGAAGTTTACAAGACTGAGCAGATCTACGCTGCCGCTTGTGTTTGATGAGAGCCATACGCTGCCGCTTGTGTTATAGGCATGCACTGCGACTGAGCTATACGTTATGTTAAGGCTCTGAGTAAGCGCAGGCAGCTGCGGAGGATCGGTAAGCTGCAGTATCAGACCGCTCTGCCCCGCCTTCAATGGAATGGTAGTTGGGGCAGCCGGGCTCTTTACGCTCTTTGCCAGGTATGCTGCAAGTATTACTATGAGTATTAACATCAGTATAAAGACTAACCTAGATGCCCTCATCTAAAACACTTAAACACTTAAGCTATTACTGCATTAATATATTTATATGCCTTTGCTCTTTTGGCGCGCCAGACGGGGTGCGGGGCGCTGGTTTTTTATGCATTGGTAGAGAGATAGTTATGTGGTGTCATGCCTGCTATAAATGAGAATATATACAAGGCTTATGACATAAGGGGCATTTATCCTAAGGATATAGATGCTGCTACTGCCGAGGCAATAGGCGAGGCGTACGGTCGTTTTATAGGCAGCGGAAGCAGGATAGTGGTAGGCAGGGATGTGAGATTAAGCAGCAAGGAGCTTGAGGAGCATATGCTTAAGGGCTTGGGCAGGGCAGGTATGATGGCTGTCAATATAGGCATTGTGCCTACGCCTCTCGTGTATTTCGCAATAAGGCATTATGGGCTTGACGGAGGGCTTATGGTTACGGCAAGCCATAACCCTCCTGAATGGAACGGCTTCAAGCTCTACGGGAAGGGAGGGGAGGTTATAGGCCAGGGCACTGGCATGGAGCGCATAAGGGAGCTTGCGGCGCATGTGGGCAGTGATGAAGGCAGCGTTAAGATTGTAGACAAGGTAGATGAGACGCTTAAGGCCTATAGGGCATTTCTGCTCTCTAAGACAAGCATCATCAGAAGGGTGCGCGCCATGGTTGACCCTGGAAGCGGCTCCTATTCGGGTTTAGCCGGAAGAATAATGGCCGAGGCAGGCATAGAGGTGAGTCCCATAAATGACATTCCTGACGGAAGATTCACAGCGAGGAGCCCTGAACCGAAGGCTGAATCACTTACAGAGATCAGGAAGAGAGTGCCAGAGACTGGCATGGATTTCGGAGTCGCATTCGACGCCGATGGCGACAGGGCCATCTTTGTAGATGAGAAGGGCTCTGTCATAAGAGGCGACATAGCCTTTGCCCTCTTTGTCAGGAACTATCTGAAGGCCGGTGAGAAAGGCGTGTATGATATAAGCTGCTCCGATGCAGTTGAGGAGGAGATCAGGCGCGCAGGGGGCATGCCTGTACTTACCAGGCCTGGCAGAGCTTTCCTTCTTGCCAAGATGATGGAGGAAAATGCCAGTATCGGTGGAGAGATCTCAGGCCACCTCTACTTCTCTGATGTAGACTTCGCAGACGATGCATTGTTCGCAGCCTTGAAGATGGCAGAGCTTATCTCTCATAGAGGCATTGCTCTCTCGCAGCTCGTTTCTGAGCTTCCCGCATACGAAGGCGCGGTGCTTGAGCTCGACGCAGAAGACGCTTATAAGTTCGATGCCATAAAGGCTGCGCGTTCTGAGTTAGAGGAGAGCGGCATGAGGCTTATAACGATAGACGGGGTTAAGGCCATATCAGATTATGGATGGTTTATACTTAGGGCCTCGAATACCTCTCCGAAGGTCAGGCTGATAGCAGAATCGAAGACAAGGGAAGGGCTTGAGAGGCTAGTAGCCTATGCCAAGGAGGTTTTCGGGCGCGCTTACAGCGGGGTTAGCAAGGCGTAAATGTATTCAAATGGCGCCTCGGCCGGAGGCATTGCTGCATATCACTTCACTATGCCTTTCACATACGATGTAAGGAATGGAACTTTTATATCGTTGCCTTTTGAGGCTTCGTATCCTATGTATATGCAGTATAGCCAGATAATGAAGGAGACCGGTGTTGAGAGAAAGCCAAGCGTCACAAGGGCAAATGCATATGAGAGTATTATTGAGGCTATTCCGAGAAGCGTGGCCTGGACCGCATGTCTCTTCAGCCTCTTGTTCTCCTGTGCGATTGTCACATAAACTATTATGCCTGAAAGGAATTCGAAGAGATAGGTTATTATATACACAAAGCTGTCCTCGTTCTTCTTTGCCATTTACACACCATAATAGAG
>CAZOFK010000073.1:0-4273 GCA_964579185.1 Microcaldota archaeon | reverse complement strand
ACCAAATTCATCCCACCAATAAATTGATGGGCTTTCTTTGGAAGCATTCTGTAATGCTTAGAAGACATCCAGCGCTGCGAACATTATGGGCAGTATTATAGTGGCATCACCGTCTATGGTAACGTATCTCGCCTTTTCGCTCACCTTGCCCCATGATACAGCCTCCTCGAGCCTTGCCCCTGAGAGGCTGCCGTCGTACTGCGTTGCAGTAGTCACATACACGGCATAATCAAGGCCTCCTTTGAATTGGTTCCACCAGATTACATGATGCTTGCTTATGCCTCCCCCTATCATTAATGCCCCTGTCTTCTTGTTGTCGAAGGAAATATTGCTCAGCTTCAGCTCGTCTTTTATGAGGTTAAGCCTGAAGTCATGATCCTGGGAGAAAATAGCAAGCTGAGTGCCGAATGCACCGTCGAGTATGCCAGGATTGAAGAGGGGTATGTTGTGCAGATAAGCCTGCCTGAGTATAGAATGCCTGTCCTTGATGCGCTTGCCGAATTCATAGAGGAGCTCTGTTGCGCTGTACTCTTTTTTGTATTCTTTTGAGTGGTAAATGCTGTCCATTATCTCGTTGAAGTACTCTTCGACATTCCTTCCGTACTCGTTGTGCTCTATGAAGATATTGCCTAGCCTGTATATATTCTTCCTGTGCAGGGCTGCGTCATCGGCATTGAAGCTGCCTATGCTGTAGCTACCTCCGTAGGCCTTTGCAAGATCGTGGTCTATTGTGCCGCATGTCGTTATCACTGCATCGAAGTGCTTTATAGAATCGGCTATCATACCTCTAAGTCCTGTCGCCACTATATCGGCAGGAAACGAGAAAAAGTTAAATGACTCTTTGTCTTTAAGCATGTTCCCTGTTATCTCTATGCCTTTGAGCATGTGCTGCGCTGAAAAGCCACCTATGTCTCTCATGCTCTGCATCAGCCCGGTGACGCTCATCCCTTTCCTGAGCCTGACGTCTCTGACCTTTCTGCTCAACATAGCCTTCTTGCTGAACTTCGCTACCATGCAATCCTTTTTAATAGAGGGTCTTTCCTTATAAGCGTTTCGGATTTTTAGAGGGATGGCAGCCGCAGTATCAGGAACGTACTGCTGTATACGAATAAATAGCTTGCATGTGAGATATAATTGGTAAGGATATGCTTATTAAGGCGCCTGGCATCGTCAAGCTTCTGGGAGAGCATGCGGTAGTTTATGGGAGGCTTGCGCTTGCTGCGGCAATAGACATATATGCTAATGCAAGTATCTCAGATACAGGAGTAGACTCTCTGGAACTTTATCTTAAGGATTTTGGGAAGGCATACAGATTCGAGAGGCAGCTACTGCTGGAGATGTATGATGCATATACAAGTAAGGAGGATATCAGCTCCTACATCTCGGCATACGGGCAGATAGATATAAGGGCATTGCCTTACGCCACTATAGCATGCAGGCTTCTTGGAGAGTTAGGTATAGAGACAGGCAGAAAGAGGATAGTCATAAGGTCTGATATACCCATGCAGTCAGGCCTCGCTAGCAGCGCTGCGTGCTCAACGGCATTTGCAGTGGCGCTTCTGAAAGGAAACGATTCCAATGATGAATTGGTTATTGATATTGCAAGGGATGGCGAGAGGATAAGCCACGCAAATGAGGGTGCAGGCAGGATAGATGTAAGCACTTCGTATTATGGAGGTTATGTAAGCTATTCTGTAGAGGCAGGAGCAAGGAGCGAGGAGATAAAGGAGATGCCGAGGCTTCTTATAATAGACACAGGGCCCAAAAAAAGCACAGCCGAGACTGTGGGGCATGTTGCCGAGCTGTATAAGAGCGATAAAGACCGCATAACGGCCATCTTTGACAAGATAGATGCATGCTCGAAAAAGGGCATAGATGCGCTTAAGGAAGGCAACCTCAAGGTCCTTGGAAGGCTCATGCTCGAAGACCAGGAGATGCTTATGGAGCTGGGAGTATCTTCAGAGAAGCTCGACAGGGCCGTTAGCATATCAAAAGAGATGGGTGCTATGGGCGCCAAGCTTAGCGGAGGCGGAGGTGGTGGTGTCGCTGTTGCCATCACAGGCGAGGCTGAAGAGAGGCTTGCTGAAGCGCTCAGGGCTGAGGGCTTCAGGATAATAGATGCCAAGATTACCGAGAAAGGTGCTGCATCATATCGCTATTGAATGCGCTATTTCTTGGGCTCTTTCGCCGCCCAGCGCGTAAGCCTTCCGAAAAAGCCCGTTCCTTTACCTCTGCTTGCCTCTTCGGCTTCTGCGGCAGGCTCACCCACCTTTATCATGTAGGACCTGCTGTATTCCTCTATGGCAGCCGAGAATGGTGAGCCCTTGTCAAGCACATATGCGGGGCTGTGCTTTGCTATGCTCTCGTCTACTATCTTGTCTTCGGGAAGCATTGCGAATACAACATCGCCGAATTCCTTCTCCACCTCTTCCTTCTCGAGCTCGAATTTTGATCTGCCTACTCTGTTCACTATAAGCCTGTATCTGATTCTGTATCTCTCGCATAGTGCCGCAAGCTTGGCGCTGCTCGTAGCAGAAGGCCCATCGGGAGTAGTGACGATTGCAACATCGTTTATGTATTTGGCTACACTGCCGCTGAAGCGCCCGGGGGGGCTGTCTACTATTATGAAATCGTAGTTGAGCTTTACAAGTTGGCTGTAGAACTTGTTCAGGTTGTCAGGTGTCGGACTCTCTGCGTCTTCAGAAGAGTCGCCCAGTATAAGATGCAGGTTGAGAGGCTGATATGCAAAGATCACATCGTTTACAGGTACATTGCCGCTTACTGCCTCTCCGTATCCGTTCATGTCTCCCTTAAGGCCCAGGTGCATGCTTATGCTCACAGTAGCCGCATCGGTATCAACAAGAAGCACTTCGTAGTCCTGGTATACAAGCGAGACTGCCAGGTTTATTGCAATCGTAGTCTTCCCGACACCTCCCTTCTGAGAGGCAAGCAGTATCACATATGGCTTTTTATCCATGAGATCCTTATGAGATAGTTGAACATTAAGTATTAAAGACTTTTGATTCTGGGCTGGTGTTTGAGTATTTCTGGATTTGGTGTTCTGCAGAAAGGAAGTTGATGGCGCATGCAGTGATGCCAGGATTTGTGCCTTTCTGTTTGAAAACAGTACTTGCGCTGGTGCAACCTAATGCGTTTGCATCAGATTAATATTCTTTATCTACCAGTTTAAGCTATGGCAAACTACTTTCTTTTGGCGCCTTTGATCGGCAGCGTAGCGGCGCTTGTTGACAAGTATGGATATGTGGCCTTGTTTATTCTGATGGTTTTGGAATCAGCATCATTTCCTATACCGAGCGAGGTCGTCCTTCCGCTTGCCGGCGTGCTTGCGGCAAAGGGTCTGTTCAATATATATGCTGCCTTTGCAATCGCGCTTGGAGCAGGCATAATCGGGATGGCTGCCGACTATTACATAGCATACTGGATAGGAAAAGATGTGATATATAAACATTTAAGGGCATTCCGCATAAAGAGGGAAAGCCTCGATTCCTTTGACAGATGGTTTGAAAGGAATGGCGCCTTTGCTGTTTTTATAGGAAGGCTGCTTCCCGAAGTCAGAAGTCTTGTCAGCCTGCCTGCAGGCTTCGCAATGATGCCTAAGAAGAAGTTCTTTGCGTATTCAATCGCAGGGACGATAATCTGGGATACTGCACTGATGACATTCGGCTATTATGCGCTTAACGCGCAGAACGTCTACGTAATAATGGTGTCTATCGCGCTCTTTGCTGTAGCTATGTACGCACTGTATAAAGTTGCGAAGAGAATGCACAGATAGGCGCAGGTACACGGCCTTTGCCTGATACTTGATTCTGACGAAGCGATGATAATTACCTAACTTCGCCAACATCGTAAACTATTTGTAGGTGCCCGTGGCAATTTCTCATCGATTAACATGGGAAACATAACTACGCCACTAGGCGGTATAGCATTGATAGACAAGATAGAAAAGGAATACGGTCTGACCTGAAGGAAGGGATCGAGATGGGACCGATAAGGCACTGGGCTACAGAGGCAATGATTGGGATCGTATTTTGCTTGAACTGCCTTAGAAACGTTCATAGACACCTGCTTGAGGCTGCCGAAAAACCTGTTGAAGTCTTCCTTCCTTAAGATTGCCGTTTCGGATTTCCGAACACTGCCTTGACGTCGTGATTTGAATGTGCAGGGGGAGAGATTTGAACTCTCGCATCCTCTAAGGAAACGGGTCCTAAGCCCGTCGCATTTGGCCATGCTCTGCCACCCCTGCGTATCATAA
>CAZOFK010000072.1:0-4277 GCA_964579185.1 Microcaldota archaeon | reverse complement strand
AATGATGTGGGGTTTCTCGCTATGGATTGCTAACCCACGTTTATTCCGAAGTCTTCCTTCAGCCTTTTCTGGTCTATTGGAGTGGGGGAACCATCAAGAGGAGATTCATACCTCTTGTTCTTAGGGAAGAGTATAAAATCGCGCATCTCCCCTGAATTATACAGAAGGGCCACGAACCTGTCAAAGCCGAGGCCTATGCCGCCGTGCATCGGGGCCCCATACCTTAACGCTTCAAGAAGGAAACCGAACGTCTCCTCTATTGACTTATCACTCATCCCCATGAGATGCAGCATCTCCTTCTGCAACTCAGCGTCATTTATCCTTATTGAGCCACTGCCCAACTCTGCCCCGTTGAGAACCAGATCATACTGCCTGCTCATCACCTTCTCTGGCTCAGAATCTATCATGCCTTCACTCTCGGGTGTCGGAGAAGTAAATGGGTTGTGTGACGGCTTGAGAGTACCGGTTATCTCATCCTTTTCAAAAAGGGGGAAGCCTTCAATCCAGAGAAATTCATACTCTGAACCAAAGCGCCCTATCTTCTCGCCAAACGCCTTCCTGAGCTTGCCCATCGCATCAAGGAGGATCTTCTCAGAAGTATCCGAGCATATTATTATGACGTCGCCTTCCTGCGCGCCCAGCTTTGCGCGTATAGCATCCTTGCTCTCACCCAGTGAATCAGCTATGCTTTGCGGCTCAGATTTTACAATGCCTTGTTCAACATAAAGCCATGTGAGGCCCTTGAGCCCTAGCGTTTTGGCATACTCTATGCTCTTAAGCATATACCCCTTATCCAACAGCGGTGAGCCCGAGCCGTATCCTGCTCCGAAGGCAGCAGCCTTTACCCTGCCATTCTCCTCTATCACACGCCTGATTATGTTGTACTCGCTAGATCTCAGCTCTTCAGTGATATCCACAATCCTATTATCGAACCTGAGATCAGGCTTATCTGATCCATATTTCAACATAGCCTCGTCGTAAAGCATGCATCTGAACGGCGTCTTTATGTCCTTACCAAGAAGCTCTTTCATGAGCCTCTGGATGAATCTCTCTACAAGGTCTTTTATGTATTTTTCATCCCTAAACGAAACCTCCAGATCTATCTGCGTGAATTCGGGTTGCCTGTCTTCTCTTGGATCCTCGTCTCTGTAAGCCCTTGCTATCTGGAAGTATTTGTCAAGTCCTGAAATCATGCACAGCTGCTTATACACCTGCGGCGACTGTGGCAACGAGTAGAACTTTCCTGGATTTGTCCTCGAAGGCACAAGGAATGTCCTAGAGCCTGTCTCATATGTATCCTTTACCATTGTGGGAGTCTCAAGCTCCAAAAAGCCGTTCTCCCAGAAAAACCTCCTCGTAATCTTTGCGAACCTGTCCCTGAATTCAACCCTGTCTATCATCTCGCGCCTCCTCAGATCAAGATACCTGTACCTTAGTCTGAGGTCTTCGTTAGCTAGGAACCTCTTTTTCTCCTCTATTATCTCAAAAGGAGGCACTTCAGATTTGCTTATAACCTCGAGAGAGGAAACGTATATCTCAACCCTTCCGGTAGGGTTTGTCTCGTCTATTGTTTCTTGATCCCTCTTTCTCACCGTTCCAGCTACATGAAGGACGTACTCCCTGCCTATGCCAGATGCATTATCCTTTACTCCACCTTCGAATACAAGCTGTGTAGTACCGTATCTATCTGCAATGTCTATAAAGAGCTTGCCTCCATGATCACGTCTGTACCTGCACCATCCGTAGAGTTCTATCTCTGAATCTATATGCGATTCCCTAAGCTCTCCGCAGTTTAATCTCATTATATATTCAACCCTTATTTTTCAAGAATCCGGTGCAGCTTTTCTGACACATCCCTCGGGCTGGCTCCGTATTTCTTAGCAATCTTTCCTACGAGAAAATTAAAGACCTTTTTGTCATTTCTGAGTTCCCCAAACAGGATTCCCTCGTCCCTTGCTATATCACGTGCCTCTTTCTCTATGTCTTCTACCTTGAGTATATTCGTATTTATATCTATCTTTTCCCCAAGCCTTACCCTGCGCAGAACTCCCGCATCAATCTCTGCACCATTCTTCATCATTTCAAGCAAGCCGCAGAATGCCTCTCCGGGAAGATCAATGGCATTATGCCTCTGCAGGGCAGCAATGCCATTCATGATAAGCTGCATGTTATACCTTTCCTTTGCGCTGTCTATGAGCCTAAGCGCCTCCCTGTCAAACAGTATGGCTTCCCTGATGGGCTTGGAATTGGCATGGTATCTTTTTGAGTACTCTTCGGCCATAGCTGTTGCATAGACCGCTTCACGCGCTTTCATTTCTGAAATATCATAGGTTGCAAGGTCGGGTTCATATATGAATCCGTATTCCTCATCGCTCTCCTTCTCGCGCGAAGCAACTGTAATCATCCTAACTTCATTATAAGATCTTGTCTCTACTGGTATCTCATTACGCTCAATCATCATTTTTTTCTGCCTTCCTATCTCATAGTGAGCAGCCTCTACAAGATTCTTTATTCCAGTTACATTCTTCACCTCCACTCGGCTTTCAGCAACCGAAATATTAAGGTCTGTCTTTAATTCCCTATCTATATCGACATCAAGGTAATAGAGTATGCTCCTCAACTCAGTAATGAACTCACGCATATCCTCTTCACTATCCATATCAGGCTCTGTTACTATCTCAACGAGAGGCACTCCTGATCTGTTGAAATCAAGCAGCGTATACTCGTCACCCCTGATTATCTTCGCCGGGTCTTCCTCTATCTGCACCCTCCTTATTCTTACGCCCTTGCCTTTATATTCAACAAGCCCTTCGTTGCCAACAGGGCTGTCCAGCTGCGTTATCTGGTACGATTTCGGAAGGTCAGGATAAAAGTAGACCTTCCTTGAAAAAGAGATGTGTGTGTTTATGGCGCATCCAAGCGCCTTCGCTATGCTTATGGCAGAGGTCACGGCTTCGCGGTTAAGCATGGGTTTTGACCCCGGAAAACCCATGCATATAGGGCATATTGCTGTATTAGGTTCAGTATCCGGGCTCTTCGCATTGCAGCTGCAAAAAAGCTTAGATTTTGTAGGAAGCGCAACATGCACCTCTAATCCTATTTTCATTAAAAAAACCTTCATAGGGCCCCTATGTTATACTTGAATCTGAACGTAAAGTTATGCTCCCACTCTTTTACCGCGTCAAGCACTGCATAATCATTGAACTGGCTGGTGATCAACTGTGCGGCGAGAGGCATTCCATTAAGATATGCGTACGGAAAAGCAACGTGGGGCAGTCCTGCCAGATTTGGAGGTATAGTAAGCATATCTGCCTTATATGTCTCCAAGGGAGAAAAAGCGCGCGCTTCCTCCATCTTAGGCACCTCCATGGGCATCACGGGTGCCATAATGAAGCCTTCCTGGAGCACCCCGCTAAGCGCAGCGAGAAGCTGCCCCCTCAGGCGCAAGGCCTTATAATAGTATCTATCGCGCACGCTCGCCCCCCTTATAAATGTACCCAGGATTATCCTGCGCTTGGCCTCCATTCCGAAATGTTCCCTTGCTTCTGTAAAAAACTCGTTATAATGCTCCGAATACCTGCCATTCGCCAGGCCGTATTTGTATCCGGTATATTTTGCAAGGTTGGTCGAGGCTTCAGCCATTGCTATAACATAATATGCAGCTATGGATTTGCCTATGGCCTCAACGCTTCTTTCTTCCACAGTGTAGCCAAAATCCCCAAGTTTTTCTGCAAAATCCATAAAATGAGACTTTACCCTTTCATCTACGCTCTCCATAAGCTCTTTTATCAGAAATACCTTCCTCTTCATCGTTGAGGACAATTCCCTCGCTGTGCATGTGGTATCATATCTATCAGGCCCCCTTATTATGTCTAATGTTTCCTTCACATCAGAAGCGCTCCTTGCCACTATGCCTATTTTGTCAAGGGAATTCGCATAGTCTATGAGCCCATACCTTGACACTACACTATAGGTAGGGGTGAACCCTACTACTCCGCAGAATGCAGCAGGAGTAGCAATCGAGCCTCCTGTAGACTCGGCTATTGCTACATGATACCGCAATACAGATGCGGCTATCGCAGCGCCGCTGCTGGAGCCTCCAGCCACATATCTCTCATCAAAAGGATTCCTTGCCTGCCTCTCTGAATTAAGCCCAAAGCTCCCGAAACCGAACTCGTCCATGTTTGTCTTTCCGAGAAAGCCAAAACCTGAGGCTAGCATGCGCTCAACAGGCGTGGCATTGAACGGAGGTATATATCCCTTAAGCACGTTTGAAG
>CAZOFK010000071.1:0-4355 GCA_964579185.1 Microcaldota archaeon | reverse complement strand
CGCAGTTTGAGTCTGAAGAAAAGCAAACACTGGAGCTGTTTCAGGTATACTTGCCCTTGAAGGCGCCTACTGGCTCTTTGCGTTTCCGGCATAAAGTATATAATATGGAACAGGCATATACGGTAGGAGGTTAGCTAATGTGGCGACATGCAGTCAGTCATTGACTGTTTGTATCTCATATCTAATTGCTATATGCCGGTGGCGCTGTGATAAATTCCATAGAGCTCTTCAACTGGAAGACCCATGGGAGGAGCATCTTCACTTTTTCTAAAGGCACAAATATACTTATAGGGCAGATGGGAGCAGGCAAGAGCTCTGTTATGGATGCCATCTCGTTCGCCCTTTTCGGAACTTTTCCTGCGATAAAGGCGAGGCGCGTGAGCACCGAGGGACTTATAAAAAACAGGCCGCGTGAAGAGCGTGTCTCTACCGTCAGGCTGACCTTTACTGCAGAAAACCAGAGATATGTGGTAGAAAGGAGCATCTCTAAGGACGGCTCTTCTAAGGCGAGGCTTGAGAAGGATGGGGCATATGTGCAGTCCCAGCCGCAGCGCGTAAACGAGGAAATAGAGAAGGCACTTAAGGTTGATTATGATCTCTTCTCACGCGCCATTTACTCTGAGCAGAACAATCTGGATTACTTCCTGCAGCTCAGATCCTCTGAGAGGAAAAGACAGATAGACACGCTCCTTGGGCTTGACAGGTTCGCAGCGGCGCAGGAAAACACAACAGCACTCATCAACAAGGTGCGCGAGCTTGCAGATGAGGAAGAAAAGCTTGTGAAGAGCTTTGACCTTGCAGGAGTAGAATCGCAGCTCATCTCGCTTGAAAAGAAGGCCCAGGAGCTCGATAAGGAGGGCTCAACGCTTAAAGTACTTTTAGAGCAGAAGCACACAGAACAGGCAAAACTCGAAGAGAAGCTCAAGGGCATAAAGGCGGAGTATGCAAGGAAGCTCGCGTTAGAGAAAGAGCTTGATGCTGCAAGGCTGCGCGACAAGATGCTTGAGGAAGAGCTCGCGAAATCGGGGAAGGAGAGGATAAGAAGCCCCAGGGAACTCAGAGAGCTCGTTGAAGAAACTGAAAAGAGGCTTGTGCAGCTCAGAGCTTCGGGGAGCGAGAACAGGCGGAGGCTGCAGGAGGCGCAGAGCCAGAGAGGCAAGGCTGAGGAGAGGCTTGCACAGATAGTCAAAAAGCTCGGGGAGCGCGAGGCCTTGACAAAGAAGCTGTCTGGAAGAAAAAGCAATGAGACTGATGGGCTTGTGAAAGAAGAGGAAGAGAAGCTAGAGGCTCTTGTAAGAGGTATGGCTGCCCTTGCCTCGGAGAGGGAGGAGGCGCTGAAGGGGCTCGCAGAACTTGATAAGAGCGCAGGCAGATGCCCTATCTGCGAACAGATACTTTCTGAAGCGGCAAAGAAGAGGCTGATTGAAGAAAGGAAGGTGCGCCTCAAGGATCTTGAAAAGCGCAGCTCAGCCGTTTCTGCTGAGCGCTCAGAGGCTTATGGAAAGCTCACAAAACTTAAGTCTGAGCTTAACGCCATAGTGATCGCGGAGAATCAGATGGCCCAGTATGAAGGCATAGAGGGCGAGAGGAGCGCTTCTGAGAAAAGGCTTGAGGAAGCGGCTCGTGTGTGTACTGAGCTCGGCACTGCGGCAGAAGAGGCTGAAAAGAGCGTGGAAGATGCAACAGATATGCTTTCTGCGCTGAAGCGCGAAAGGGAAACCGCAGAGAGGATAGAGGCGTATAGGAAGGAGAGGCTAAAGCTTACGCCCCTTATTGAAGAGAGGGAGAGGCAGTGCGGGCTTATCGGGGTTGATGAGGCAGCAATAGATGAGGTGCAGAGCTCATTCACATCAATAAGCACTGAGGCAGGAAGGCTCTCTGAGATGCTCTCATCTAATTCGAAAGGCATTGCTGAGAAGAGAAAGGATATAAAGGAGAAAAAGGCAGAGGTAGGAAAGCTGCGCGCAATCAGCGAGAGCGTAAGAAGCAGGAGGGGCGTAGCAGAGAACCTTGCAAGGTTCAGGAATGCACTGCAGGAGGCGCAGATAGGTCTGCGCGCAAGGCTTATCGACTCCATAAATACGGCAATGCAGGAAGCATGGCCCGATCTGTATCCTTATGCTGATTATACGGGCATAACTCTTGACGTTACAGAGAATGATTATATGCTGAAACTGAAGACGCGTTCAGAGAGTGGGGAGCGGTGGGAGGATGTTGAATCTATAGCAAGCGGAGGGGAGCGCAGCATAGCCTGCATGTGCATGCGCATTGCCTTCTCGCTTGTGCTCGTGCCAAACCTGCGCTGGCTCATACTGGATGAGCCTACGCATAATATAGACCAGCAGGGAATAGGCAAGCTTGTCAGGATATTCGGCAGCACTATATCTAATTATGCAGAACAGGTCTTCATAATAACGCATGATGAGCAGCTCAAGGATGTCGTGGGCAGCAAGATATACCTGCTGAGCAGGAATAAGGACGAGAACGGGGAGAGCGTGGTAGCGGAGCAGTAAGCATCCTGCGTATTATGTATAGCTGCCTGAGGCAGAAGAAGCGCTGAAAGTCTGCGCTCCGGAAATACTGCTTCTGATCACTGCCGGAATTCTCTATACATTATGGACTTAGTACCATCCCCTTGTCTTCATGGCCATTGCTACTCTTTCTATTGCTACTATGTAAGCGGCATCCCTTGGGCTTATTTTTTTGGATAAACCCAGATACTTCTTCTGCATTGACATCACGTCTGCAAAAGACTTTGTGACTATCTTGTCAAGTTTCTTGTAGACATCTTCTTCTGTCCAGTAATAGTTGGCCGTGTTCTGGACCCATTCGAAATAAGAGACTATCACCCCTCCAGAATTCACGAGGAAATCTGGCAGGTCGAATATTCCTTTCTCGAAGAGGATCTTATCGGCTTCAGGAGTTACAGGGCCATTTGCGAGCTCCAGCACTATCTTTGCCTTTATCTTATCTGCATTTGACTTGGTTATCTGGTTCTCTATCGCAGAGGGTATTAAGACATCCACGTCTAATGTGAGTAGCTTCTCGTTGGTTATCTTCTCTGCCTTTTCGTATGTATCTACCCTTCCTTTCTTTGCTTTTGCATCAACGAGCTTTTTGTAGTCAAGGCCTTTTTCTGAGTAGACTCCGCCGCTTGAATCGCTTACTGCAACTACATTGGATCCGAATAGGCGCTTCACAAGGTCAAAGGCAAAATTTCCTGCATTTCCAAATCCCTGTATGGCCACTTTTGCCTTTTTTAGGTCTATCCCGCGCTCTTTTGCTGCTTCCCTGAGAATATACATGCCCCCCATTGCAGTAGAATCGAACCTCCCCTCCGAGCCCCAGATATCTAAAGGCTTTCCTGTTATAACCCCAAACTCATCGTACCCCACTATTTTGCTGTATTCGTCCATCATCCATGCCATTATCTGCGGATTTGTATAAACATCAGGGGCAGGTATATCGACTTTCGGGCCTATGAACCTACCGAGCGCCCTTATATAATTTCGGGAGAGGTTTTCCAACTCGCTTTCTCCCATCGTTTTCGGATTGCATATGACGCCGCCCTTTGCGCCGCCATACGGAATGTTGGCAAGGGCCGTCTTCCATGTCATCCATGCGGCCAGGGCCTTTACAGTATCAAGGCTTTCTGAGGGATGATATCTTATGCCCCCCTTCCCAGGACCCCTTGCGTCATTATACTGGACCCTGAACCCCGTATAGACCTTCGTTGAACCGTCTGTTTTTACGGGTATATTTATAGTGAGGGTCCTTTGCGGCTCCCTGAGGATCTTATGCGCAGTCTCATCCAGATTCATTATCTCGGCTGCTCTGTCCAATTGCGCCTGGCTTATCTTAAACGGGTTTAACTCTTCAGGCATTTTATCACTAAAAACAAAAGAGTCAGATGGTTTCTACTATGCTCGTGCAAAGCCTTTCTATCTCGGTATGGATGTGTTCGGCATCGTTGCCGTTAAGTATACTTTTGACTATTCCCGTATCAAGGCCACGCTCGACTATGAAGGTTTTCAGATCGGCAACGCTCTTTGAGTATTTTTTATTCAGATACTTGCTTATTGCGACTTGCACCACGCCCAGCTTTTCGGCGATGTCCTCTTGGGTGTAATTATACTTTGTGTTCATTGTTTCTGCTATAGAGGCCCTTACGGCAGGAAGGATAAGTCGGGTTATCTTTCTACATGCGGGTTCCATGATGTTATTATACTAAAAAAGATATTTATAATAGCAGGTATGACACAGCTGCGGGTTCTATGCCAGAATACGATTGATAAATATCGTCAAAAAGGAGAAGGCATTTTTGGTCCCTTTTTGTAAGGCACAACCGCCTCTTC
>CAZOFK010000070.1:0-4368 GCA_964579185.1 Microcaldota archaeon | reverse complement strand
ACCATCTGCTAAGCGCAGAGGAACCCCACAGAATTTATTCGTGGGAGGATGTCAGCTAATATAAAACATCCTGAATAGATTGCTTATGTCTGTTATATCCTCGAACTTCCATAAAACTGACAAGATCTTATCTATCCTCTCTTCCGGCAGGCGCCTTCCTGCAAGCCTTTTGAATTTGTTCTCTATCTCATTATCGCCCATCGGGTTCTTCCAGTGCCCTTTCGGATAGATCACCTCTTCGGTGAGCCTCCTACCGTTATTCAGCTCAAGCGTCACTCTTGCAGCATTTACAGTGCCTCCTTTATTGAAAAGGGAGGTATATTTAGGGATCTCAGCTACAGAGATCCTTTTCATGAAATTGATTATCTTCTCATCCTTGAACCTTTTTTCGGCGAATGTCCCGATATCTACATTTCCGTACATCAGTGCCGAGGCAACGATGTAAGGTATGCTGTGATCAGCAGTCTCCTTTGTCTGAGGTCTCCATTTTTCTATCCCGCTGCCTATTACCCTTACTGTAGCTTCGCCTGCACCTATCTCCACCCGTTTGATGTCGCTGGTTGATTTGAATGCCTTTCTAAGTTCTATAGCTGCGAAGATTGCCGCCTGGGCCCTTGTTTCAGCAGGGTAATATTTCATCAGGTTTTTATTTATCCTGAAGCTATTCCTCCTGTTCCCGAAGCTCTTTGTATGAAGCTCGAATTTTCCGCTTATCTGCCTAAAAAAACCCATCTCGCCTTCAAAGACAGGAGATGGCCCTGTCATGCCCTCTCCTGCAAGGATGGCTGAAAAAATCGCATTCTTGGCAGCATTGGAAAAGGCAAAGGCCTTCCACATCGAGAGTTCTCCTGCTCTGACCTGCCTCATTACCAGATGGGAATTCAATGCTATGTTTATCGCCTGCTCAGTCTTGTCGACTGTCAGTCCCATCAGCCTTGAGGCTGCGGCGCTTATTGAGATAAGGCCGTATATCACATGGTCCCAGCCCCTTTTCCAGAGGTTGGCAGCATCAGCAAGCCTTGCCTGCAACTCATATGCGAGCATGCATCCCAAGAGAGCTTCCCTGCCCTTCTTCTTTTCAGATTCAGCTATTGCAAGCATAGGCATTATGTTATCGCTCGGATGCGAAAATTCCTTAGAATCATAGGTATCGTTGTAATCAAAATACCTAGCCATGGCTCCGTTGATGAAAGCGGCGTTGTATGTTTCTGCCTTTATATTGGTGCCCAGTATTGTCGCGCTCTTCCCTCCGGCATCGCGCAGTGCCTTTCTTGAGAGCCTGATGGGCATTTCGTTGAATGCACCTATGCCGCAGCCGAAGGTATCAACGATCACCCTTTTAACATTGCCAACGCTTCTTTTATCGATGTCAGAATAATCGAGGGAATGCGCATATTCTGCGATATTCCTGGCTATTGTAGTGGCATTCATCTTTGCACCCTGCGCCTCTCCTGTCCATTCCAGTCTGGATGAACCCCGTATTTGCACTTCATCTGTATTCCCATTGCCTTATACGAACTGCATCATTTTATATATTTCTATTTTTTACATTTTTACAGTTCGGCCCGTAACGGCCGTAAAGTGTCTTGGTTTTCTCATTCTCTATGTGGAAAGCCAAAAGCCATAGGTAGAAGAATTGGATTGTTATACATGTGAAAGTGGCTCCTCAGCCCTTCACCTTGCTGCCTGAGTACTTCTTGTTGTCAAGGGCTAGCCTGAGCTCGTTTATGTTGTCGTTCACGAAGCGTATCTCTATGCCAGACCTCCTTGAAAGCTTGCTGGCCACAAGGTCGAAGAGGAAGTTTGAGCCTGCCTCCCTCGAGTCGTATAATGATGCCACTGATATGAGCTTGTTGTGATCAAGGCTCTCAAGGCGCTTTGCCCCCTTCTCTGAAGGATGCCTGTCGTATATGTAGGACTCGTGGCTTACGTTTATGACTACCTTGCTTCCAAGAACCTCGCTTGAAAGGACAGCTACAGCGTCTGTTGAGAGCCCCGGGAGAAGGCCGCCAAGCACCAGTATGCCGCTCGTGTTAGCTGCCATCCTGAGCTCATGCAGGCTCGTCACTATATTGGGGTATACGCCGAGGTCTGAAAGCAGGCTCTTCACTATAAGCGCGTTTATGCGTGTTATGGCTATGGCTATCTCATCAAGCACTGCGTTGTTTTTGAGGAACTGCTTTGACGAGTGTATATAGAGTCTTGTCGTGTAGCCTCCCCCTACGGTTATTATAAACCTGTATTTATCTTTGTAGTGCATGAGAAGCTTGGAAAGCTTCCTTATGTAGGAGACATTGACACCGTTCCTTCTTGAAACTATGCTGCCTCCAAGTGAGATGCACATCATTTCACGCTGCGGGACTTCTGCCATCTAGAACACCATTCTATGTATTAGAGCCCATCCTTATATATCTTACAGTATGGAGTGGCTTTACGATGTCATTCCTCAAGACTTGAACGCTTGCCTGGGACTCGGATGGGTCATTGGGCTGTGCATGAGGTTGTGTAAGGCAAAAGGCATTGAACCTGAAAGCCCTGTCTTTTTCGCAGCGCATCACGCTGCATCTTTAGATTCCCGCCTTAGAATATATAGGAGTATGGCCTTCTCGACAACGAGTTTGTTTGCTGCCTGTATCCAGGCGGCGCTCCTTCTGCCGTCAAGCACGTCAGAAGTTATCTCCTCTCCGCGGTGCGCCGGCAGGCAGTGCATGACAATCGCGCTCTCTTTGGCATAGCCTACTGCTTTTCTGTTTATCTGATAGGGCTTGAAGATCCTCCTGCGCTTTTCTGCCTCGGCCTCTCTGCCCATGCTTACAAATGTATCTGTGTATATGACGTCTACATCCTTTAGCCCTTCTCTCATGCTGTCGTAGATCTTTACGCTGGACTGCGACTCGGCCTTTTTGACATACTCTGCATTTGGCTTCCAGCCCTTTGGGCCTACAAGGACGAATTCTGCGCCGAGCTTCGTTGCGCCGAGCATAAGGGAATTTGCCGTGTTCGTTGCTATGTCCCCTACAAAGGCTATCCTGAGCCCTCTGATCCTTCTGAATGTATGCTTTATAGTGTATAGATCGCTCAGGCTCTGGCAGGGATGTTCTAAATCTGTAAGCGCATTTATGAGAGGTACGCTTGATTCTGAGGCGAGGGCCTCTATATCGCTCTGCCTGTACATCCTAGCTGCTATGGCGTCAACGTACATGCTTAGGACCCTTCCTGTGTCACCCAGCGTCTCACCCCTAGAGAGGTGCGTTGTTGTAGCATCGATATACAGTGAACCGAGGTTTATGCCCCTTGCAGCTGCCTCAAACGAGATGCGTGTCCTAGTCGAGGGCTTTTCAAAGAGAAGGCAGAGAATCTTCCCCTTTTTTAATGATGGAACTTTTCCCTGCTTTTCAAGCCTCTCTGAAATGCTTAATATCTGCAGCATCTCGTTCGCACTGAGGTCGTTTATGCTTAGGAGGTGCATCACTCCCCACCGAATATCAGGCCTATGCCTTCCTCGCTCTCCTGCTGCTCCTCCTCTATTGTGTGTATTATCCTTGTCTCTTCCTCAGGCTCAGCCCTCTTTATGCTGCTTATGCTCTTCTTCAGCTTCTTCTCAGCCTTCTCGAGGAATTCCTCTGTTGCGCTGAGGTATAGGTAATACTTGCCCCTCTCGAGGTTAAGCGAGATGCCGTCCTTAATCCTGTAGTCCTGCCTTGCGAATATGATATTTGCATCCTCGTCTTCCTTGATAGCATCAAGCTGCTCCTGGCCCAGGCTCTTGTCAAGATAGGGATCGTACGCCATAAGCCTCTTCAGGCTCTCGGCCTCTGCTGAATCGCATATGTATATCCTTGCAGCTATGCTATCACCAGCCTTGCGTTGACGAAGCCCTCGCGCCCTGGCCTGTTTGTAACAACGGCCTTGCCCAGCTCAGTCTCTATGAGAGAACCCTTTGTGAGTATCTTAAGCCTTGCGAAGTTCCTGTTGTCTTTTGATTCAAGCACCGATTTTATCCTTGCTTTCTTGTACCCCTCCTTTGTAAGCAGGTTCGCATAAGCAGCATACTTGAGCCTCATTCCGTGAGCGCTTCCCCTGCGCCTTATGCGCTGGCTCTTATCTGCTTCGGCAAGCCTCGTGTTGGCGAAGTTGCCGCCCATCTCATGCCTTCGCTTGTCTTTGTTCTTGTGCTTCCTCTTGCCGCTACCACTGTGTACCCTGTCCGATTTTCCATGCAGTTGTGACCCGAATTGGCTCATTGCATCATCTCTAGGTGACGGAAACGCAGGCAGTAGCCTTAATATGATAAAGCTTGTATAGCACTGCCTATCCGAAATAGACCTATCTTGTATTGTGCGCAAAGGTATTTATTGCTTACAGAAT
>CAZOFK010000069.1:0-4371 GCA_964579185.1 Microcaldota archaeon | reverse complement strand
AACACATTATATATAAAAATCTTTTCTGCGAAAAGGCAGGAGATTCTGCATGCAAGCATCAAAGCATTATCACGCAAGCAGCTTGTTGAGTTCAGGATAGCCTTCTATCATATGCTCCTGCTCAAGTTGCTGGTATATGGAATACATTATCCCAGCCGTAAGAAGTATGCCCATACCGTTGCCTATGGCCCCTGTGAGCGTCGCGAATGCCGCAAGAAGCCCTACGAATATGCTGCCGAGCACTATTATAGTAGGCAGGTACTTGTTAAGCACGCCCTCTAATACCCTAGGGTCCCTTCTGAAGCCGGGTATCTGCCAGCCCACATCCTGGAGCTGCTCTGCCACGCTCTTCGGATTCTGCCCTGTCATCTCTACCCAGAACTTCCCGAAAATGACGCAGAGAAGGACAAGCACTAAGGCATAGATGACGAAATGAAGCCATTCCGGTATCAGGAGAGGTGCACCTCCCCATGGCATGTAAAGAGGCGATGTGGCTGTTGCTAGAAGGTAGAAGTACGTATTGTAACTGCCTACCCCTCCGTATTTTGTTGAGTAGGGGAGGAAGCCCGTAGGCTGTATTAGGTAGACTATACCTCCTGAAAGGACGGGGCCAGAGGAGCCAGGCGTGCTGCTTTGGTTCCTGTAAAAGGCAAAAAAGTGGATAATGTTCGCAGCCGGGCCCTGCACATTAGCGGCTACCCGGAGCCATACACCCAGGCTTGCAGTGAGCGATGTCGCAAGTATCACAGGGAGTACGCTCACATAAAGTAGGGGTATCGGAAGCCTGCCTCCGACACCTCTGAACTGGCTGAATGCCAGCGGTAGCTCTATCTTCATGTCGAGCACGTAGATGCTTATTAGGAAGACGATTATGGCGAAGAAGAGGGGGCCGAAGTCGAGTATCGCCTGCGGTATGGCTGTAGCTGAAGAGGCTGAAATAGAGGATATTGCTTCAGGTATCAGTATGTTTGCTGTGCCGGCTATGAGAGAGAAGGCCACCCCTCCGGCTATGAAGAGGTTTATGCCTGAGGTAATGCCGTATTTTACCATCATCTCGTCAAGATATATGACTATTATGGCACCCAGCGCCAGCTGTATTGCTATAGGCAGGAGGTAGGCAGTGCTTATCGGCACGACTACGGTTGTCGCAAAGATAAATGCCTCTATTACTGCTATTATCATTGCCATGAGTTTTTGGACGCCCTGAAACCTGCCCTTCTCTTCGGCATTCTCCATGTTCATGTTTATAAGTCCTGCGCCCTGCAGAAGCTGCAGCATTATGCTCGAGAGCACTATCGGGCCTATTCCGACGGTCACCAGCGTGCCTATCCTTGCAGCGAATATCGTATTGAGTATTGTGAAGATTGAGTTATTTAGCGAGGAAATGCTTACTCCGAATGCAGGCACGCTGAACATGATGAAATAAACAGACATTATGATGGCTGTCCACTTCAGCTTCTCCCTGAAGGAGGGTTGGATAGTAGGCTTTCTTATACTTGGTATCAGTTTAAGCACTGGGTCTAACTTTTCAAGTCCCATATTCACATCCTTTTATACAGTCCTCTTTACGCTCAGCACTACCACATATCTGCCTGCATTGACCTTCCTGCTCTCTACGCGCACCGCAGAGTTGAATGCCGAATTGAGGAATCCTGCAAACATCGGCATTGAAAGCTCTACGAAACCGTCTGCTGAATTATGTGCAGCATATCTAAGCTCAATTGAAAATTTAGTCGGAGTATCTTTAATAACCTTTCCCTCGCTTATGCCAAGGAATGAAGCTATGCCGTCTATGATGCCTGCAGACGGATGCTGTTGGGTCCTCCCCAGGTCTTTGCCTGCGAAGAAGAGAAGCGCAGCGGCCTTCTTTGAGAGGCTATGCTCGAGGACGGGCATTAATGAGAGGAAGGAGTACTTTGAGGATTCGGCGTCATGCAATGCCTGTGCTCTGGTTATATAGCCCTCCATGGCCCTGATCACACTGAATGTCGGTATAGGTTGGTTGTTATATACTTGTCCTGCCCCTAACGCTATAACAAACTGGCAGAACCCTGAGCCGTTGTGTATGCAGTTCGTTTCGCTGGTGTGCATCAACGCGCCGGATTGCGCGGAGTGATATCCAGCTATTATGCCTGCCTCATATGAATGCATATTGCGCCCTGTGAAAGGACCTGTGCCTCCTGACGCTTTAAGTATTGACGAGCTTTTTGAAGGATAATAAAAGGCGCGGCCTATGCCTGCCTTCTCTATCAGATGCAGAAGGTTTTTTATTCCACTGCTTCCATCGGCATACGCATGCTTGCCTATCGAAAGGCCGTGCCTGTATGCGAGGAGCGACATCGAAGGAGAGGAATTATATATAAGGGTGTGAAGCGGTGTTCCGGGAGCCTTTACTATGCTCTCTGACAGCAGCTCTTTTACCAGTAATTCTTCAACGTCTGCTGCACTTTCAGGCGCAGCCGGAGTCTGCCTAGTTCTGATTATCTTTGAAGGCCTTACCGTAACGCGTTTGGTGCGCTTTTTAAGGAGTGATTCGGTCTTCCTGATTATGCGCTTAGCCTTTCCCTGCCTGCCTTGCTTTTTTGCTTCAGCATTGTCCCTTGACACTTTACCTACCACATCCTACACCATGTTCTTTTCAGTTCAGTCACTGCCGCACCTGGCACCGTTTATTTCTTATCATTTATCACCATTCATTCTTTTAAACCTTCATTTACACAGAGCCGTGCATGCCTATGCATTTATGCGTGCTGTTTTAGGAAGAAGGCTTGTGAAAGATAAAGGAAGGGAGGTTGCATATACCAAAGCCTTAAATAGGTGTTTGATCATTATTATATAAAAAGGGAAGCGGTAGTCATAATAAGCTACTTTTCTGTAGTGTGATTGTTTGCTACTAATTTTGCTTTTTAAAAGGTAAATGAAATGAAAGCGTTTTCAGAGATGGGGTTAAACCCAGGATTAGTCGATGCGTTGAGGAGGCAAACCTACATCAACGCAACTGAGGTGCAGGAGCAAGCTATTCCGGTAGCTCTTGAAGGCAAGGATATCATTGTAAGGGCAAAGACAGGAACGGGCAAAACCTGTGCATTCCTTATCCCTATAATACAGAGGAACAAATCAGCCAATGAAACCGAAACGCTCGTGCTTGCGCCTACGAGGGAGCTGGCACTCCAAATCGCTGATGTGGCAAGACGGCTGAATTCAAGGCATAATGGAGTGGCTGTCGTCTATGGCGGCGCTTCGATGAACACGCAGATGCATGAACTCTCAAAAAGACCTGGGATTGTGATAGGAACGCCTGGAAGGATAATAGATTTGGTGGATAGGGGAGCCCTGAACCTTAGTGGCACAAAATTCCTTGTGCTTGACGAGGCTGATACAATGCTGGACATGGGCTTCATTGAAGATATAGAGTATATACTCTCAAAAACACCTAATGAAAAGCAGATGATGCTCTTCTCGGCCACTATGCCTGAAGAGATAATAGGCATAGCAAAGAGGCATATGCGTGACCCTGCATTTCTGAAGGTAGGAGAAGATGACCAGATTGTAGTGACAAAGATAAAGCATTATTATACGGTTGTGGATAATAGGATGAAGTTTGCCACGCTTCTTGCTTATGTTAAAGAATATAATCCAAGAAAATCGATAGTCTTTGTGCAGACAAAATATGCAGCAAATGCCATCTATTCGGGCATGAAGGCACAGGGGCTTAACGCGATACTCATGCACGGAGGACTGACGCAGGCGAAGAGGGAACACTCCCTCAGGGAGTTCAAGAACAGAGGAGGATTCTTTATAGCCACCAATGTCGCGGCTAGAGGGCTTGACATAAATGCTGTGTCTGACATAATAAATTTTGATGTGTCTGACGATCCTCGCGTATACGTGCATAGGGTAGGAAGAAGCGCAAGGATGAATGCCGAGGGGAGATCATTTACCATAATCAGCAGAATGCAGGAAAACATTATATCAGGCATAGAGGATACCTTTAATATAAGGTTTAAAAGGTTGAGCCTCGATGGAAGCCCGTTTAGAAATATAAGGATATTTGAAGGCCGTGAGGAGCGGGGCAGGTTCGGCAGGAACAATTTCAGGAGGGGTGGCGAAGGACATCGGGAGGGCCATCAATACAGAAATAATGAGGAGAGCAGGCATTATGGCACAGGATATGTCAGGAACTCTGCGGGCAGGGGAAGCTTTTATATCGGCGGGAGGAGATACGGGCGCAGGGAAAGGCCCCGTAGATGACTGACCCATTTTGAATCGTTTTATCGAGCTGGGTAAGCAAGAATCGCTTCATCAGGGTTGCCTGACTGGAACTCAGGTCTTACACTCCATCTACGAAATTTATCCTTTCTGATTCCGCCG
>CAZOFK010000068.1:0-4390 GCA_964579185.1 Microcaldota archaeon | reverse complement strand
ATTATCCTCCTCTCTTATAAGATGAATAATTACGATTGTATTAAATAACTTTAGTGGGAAAATAGTATCAGTGGGAAACTCCTTTCGGAACTACTGTTTAGAGGTGGGAGGGTGTCACTGAAAATTGGAATAACAGGCACAAGCATAGACATAAAAAATGCAGAGGTCAGAGACCTTGCTAGATATATAAGGGGTTCCGGCAACAGCGTGGAGATGATCTACCCTGAGCTCATGGAGCTAGAGATTGAAAGCCGTTCTGCATCGATAGGCACATATCAATCACTGCCAAGGCCTAGCGGCTCGGGGAGCGAGAGGAAGCACATCGGAGCGGAGGCAGTGATACTGAGGCACATAGGCATAGTAAGGGATTATGAGCAATTTTTGCACAGGCTTTGGTGCGTCAGGGGGTTCGAGCTCAACGGCATAAGTGTAATGAACACTGTGATGAGCTGGCTTATGGCAAGCGACAAGCTTGCGACCATACTACTGCTTGCGAGGAAGGGCATCCCAGTGCCTGAGACTCGTTCGAGCGAGCAGATGTTTTCGGCATATGACGCAGTGAAGAACTTTGGCACCGCTGTAATAAAGCCTTTGAGGAGCGCTATGGGATTCGGAGTCTTCAAGGTCGATGACAAGGATGTAGGCATGCACATATTCAGCTACCTGACAAACGCAAACAAGCCCATGTACGTACAGAGATATCTCAAAAAGAAGGGGGGCGGAGATTACAGGATAGTTGTGGTAGGAGGTGCAGTGATAGGGGCGGAGTTCAGGAAGGGAAGGGATTGGAAAAGCAATATAGCGCAGGGCGCAGTTCCCAGAGCGGTAAAAATAGGCAGCGAGCTCTCAGAGCTGGCAATAAGGAGCACAGAGGCGCTTGGCCTTGAGTATGCAGGCATAGACATTGCAGAGACGAGGGAGGGCTATTTTGTGCTAGAGGCCAATCCTACGCTCTCATGGAGCGCCTTCAGGAAGGTTACGCATGTGAATCCTGCTAGGCATATAGTCGGGAGGCTGCTTGAAATATCGAGGACTTAGCCTGGGCGCTTGGACTGTGGCGCTCTCTTGTGCCTTTCCAGTGTTATCAGCATCATTGCAATTGAAGCTACTGCAGCGAAGAGAAAGAGGGCCATGAGCAACAGCGGTCCTAGCCTTACAATGGCAAACGCTATGAAAAGCGCTATGCTTATGGCAGTGAAGAGCGGTGGTATCGCGGGTAGGCCTACCTTGTACCTCTTAAGCAGGAGCATAGTCATATAAAGACCTGCGGCTGCGCCTATGGCTATTGAGAGGCTTAGGAAAACGTTTCCATATATAACGTATGCGCCCACGTTGAGCATTAGCGGCAGCATGATGTCTCCGTTGCCAAGCATGACGCTTGAGAGTGCGGGCATGTTTCCGGCCTTCACGAGCCTCTTTACTGCGGGGTCCTTTATCTCATTGAGCTTTAACTTTCTGTACTCTGCGCGCTCCTTTCTGTTTAGCATGTCTACTGGTATTATCTCTACGTCTGATGATCCTATTAGGAAGGCGAGATTCCTGCTTGAGGCCTCTTTGGCTAGGGGTATCATGAATTTCAGTACAAAGACAGCGACATAGTCATATACTGCGAAAGCTGCGAAGAAGAGATAGAGCAGAAGGAAGCCCATGCTTAGGCCTGCGCTTATGCCAAGGAAGACCCCTGCGCCTATGCTTGTTATAAGTGTTATGATGTTCCTAAACCTCTTTGTCCTTTGTTTGAAGATGAGAAGTGCTACGGATAGAATTCCTGAGACTATGGCTGTGTCCAGTATGCCTGCTGATGAAAAGAGGTCGCCTATGATTATGAGGAAGAGGAAGAATGAGCCGAAGAGTATTATATACGCTTCAAGGAGCTTATAGAAGATATCACCCCTGTAGAATCTGAGTATGAGCAGTATTACGATTACTGCTAAGACTATGTTTATGATAAGCCAGACAAGCGTTGAAAGGAAGTTGCCCTGCTGCGTTCCTGTTGATGCGACATATGTCACGGTAGGCGAGTATGAGACCATGACAAGGAGCAGGCCGCCGAGCTGCGCTATAAGGAAGAGCACAATTATGCTCGTGGTCTGCCTAGACTCTATCTTTCTATCCAGTGAAACACCAAACTACTCCTCTTCGCGCTTTACAATCTTTATGACTCCGGGTTTTGGGCTGTATACGTCGCCGCCCCTCTCCATGTCGCTTATGTATTTTGTTGTAGTCGCCCTGTCTATTCCCTGCTTCTCAGCCTCCTCAAGAATCCTTATTATCCTCGCGCTCTTCTCTTCCTCTTCAAGCTTTTTGATTATTCCCATTATTATGCTTATCCTGTTAACCTTCTCCCTGGGCATGCCGGTGAGCAGCGTGTCTATGTCCTTTCTGCCTCCCCTGTCCACTGCAAGCGTATTGAGCATGTACTCGAAGAGCTCTATGGCGAGGTTTGCATCCTTGGGGTCAATAACCTCGGAGAGCCTTGATTTGGCGCTGGCCTCTGCGAGCCTTATCAGGCCTTCTATCTGCCTGGGCGTTATCGGGACTGCGCCCTGCTTTATGCCAAGCTTCCTGAGCTCCACATAATACTCAGATATCCTCTGTGTAGACTCAGGAGTGAGCCTCGGCCTTATATTTTTCTTAGAGTATGCTATGTACTTTCTGAGCATCTCCACGGCTATAGGAGGCAGCTCTACCTGCTCATATTCCTTTATATCGGCAAGCTGCGCGCCTGATGCAACATGCTGCGTAAGTATGTGTTTGGCTATCATCATGTCCTTTGCCTCGTCGAGTATGTCCTTGATTGGAAATACAAGGTCAAACCTTGAAAGCAGCGCGGGAGGTATGTCGAACTGCTCGGCAGGATACGCATTGAGGTCAAACCTTCCGTATTTTGGGTTTGCCGCTGCGAGCACAGATGTCTTAGCGCTGAACTTTGCGACTATGCCTGCTTTGGCGACGCTTATCGTCTGCGACTCAAGCGCCTCGAGAAGGGCAGACTTGTCCTCGTTGCTTATCTTATCGAACTCATCTATGCTTACCTCGCCTCCTGAACCGAGCACCAGCGCGCCGGCCTTGAGAGTCCAGCCGCCCTCAGAGAATTCGTCGCGCTCAGCTGCTGCGGTAAGGCCCGCTGAGCTTGTCGATTTCCCGCTTATATATATGCCTTTAGGCACCATGCTCGTAACTGCCTGTAGAAGCCTCGTCTTAGCGCTTCCCGGGTCGCCTATGAGCAGTATATGGATATCGTTGCGTATGGGCCCTCCGTCTACGAGCTTTTTGTCAGGCGTGCCGCTGAAGAGCTGCAGTGCAAGCGCTTTCTTAATCTCTTCGTAGCCGTATATAGAAGGCGCGATAGACCTGAAGAGCTTATCGAATATGTGCGGATCCTTGGACATCTCCCTTATTGCTGCTTCTTCGTCCTGGTTTATCTCTATCTCGGCGAATTCCTTCTGCTTCGCCCTTATCGAGACTGCATCGAAAAACATAGTGAAAAGGAGCTTGTCCTCCTTGCCGCGATAGGTCCTCTTGGGCTTTATCCTCAATATGCCGGTTATATCAATCCTGTCGCCAGGTATTACAGTATTGACAAGATCGTCCTCAAGCCAGACTTCAAGCTGCCATGTTGGAGTGCTTCCACGCAGCTTTTCAAGAGGGTCCTGCACTGCTATCCTCTGCAGGTTTGCGAACCTTGAGAGGTTGTTATCCTGCTTGAGTGAACGCCTCCTGCACTGTGGGCAGAGCTCTATGGTATTTTCCCTGTCTATCTTCATCTTTACAGTTGTGCCACAGTATGCGCACTTGTATACGCCTATGCTTACACGTGGAGTTATCTCTGACCTCTTCACTATAAGCGAGTCTACAGTTATCAGCCTGTTTATATATTCAGAGCCAACGTCCTGTATAAGCGGCATGCCCGTATCTAGGCCGTAGAACCTGGCGTAGACCGGCTCTGTCGCTTCAGGATTAGGGTTCATCTTTGAAAGGGCTGTGTTGGCGCTCTGCAGTATATCGTCAGGCTTTGTAAGAAGGTCCTCTGTAAGGTCGGTATCGAACTTCTGGAGATCGCGTATATCTACGAAGAGGCTGCGCCTCTTTGGATAGCCTATATACATGTCATTTATCTGCTCTATATAGTAGGTATTCAGGAAATCAGTGAATTTTTCTGTGAGCTCAGAATTAGCTATCTCGTCCAATGGAACACCTCCAGTACTCTTTGCAAGTAAAAGCATAAAAAGAATGCGTGTCAAGTAGTTTAGCAATCAATAGCGAGAAACCCCACATCATTTATGGGTGGGATGAAAGCGAGGGAGGAAGTATTATACATAAGTAGGTCCATATATTGTCTGGGTTTGATGCGGGATGTAGATGAAGAAGGCATATCAGTTCAGATTGA
>CAZOFK010000067.1:0-4444 GCA_964579185.1 Microcaldota archaeon | reverse complement strand
GGAAAAAGTCAATTTGGGGTAAAATCGGCGTCGGTATTGTGTCAGTAGCAGTCTTAGGAGGTGTAGCATATGGATATAAAGTATACAACAATGAAATAAATTCTATAGAAAGTAAAATAGTAAAAGTAGACAGTAGACTGTATGCGCAAAACGGAAAAATTGACACCTTGGGAGAGAAACAGGCTATCGACATCGGAAATATAAACCATCTGAAATCGACAGTGGAAGTTCAGGGCAATGATCTTTCAGGGCTTATGCGTACCATGTCCAAGCCCGAAAGCGCTCCCAGGGAGGAAAAAGGCATTACACTCAACCTTGCAGAGCATAATATATCTAAAGTACAACATGAAACTTCAGGAAGGAAGCTGAAAAGCGTGCCTTACACCCCTGAAGCAAAAACAAAACTTTTAGGGAGTAAAATACCCACTGTAGTAGTTAATTCAAAGTACGGCCAAACATTAGTGTACTACCCTACCCCCAACACTCCGATTATAATAAACGTAACTATAGGCAAGGGCACAAATACCAGCAGTGGAAATGCACCGCAGAAAACTCAAGTTCCAGGCAAGATTCCGTCTGTCATTCAACAGCAGGAGGGTCAGTCGCCTTCCAATGCCGTAAGCACCAAGAGCGCGCAGTCTAATATCCAGCCCAGTGTGCAGCCGCCTAGTGCGCAGCAGCAGGCTTGGAACCAAGAAGTGAGCCTTACTAAAGAGATGAACCAATACGAGAAGAACCTTAAGATAGATGCAAATGAGCTTACAAAACTGATTCGCACTGATGGCATACCCGGAAATCCCCACCCGAGCAACTCAGAAGTAAAAGCATTCGTGCAACAGCAGAAGCAGGAGTGACATCTGCAAAAGCCCAAGCCCTGACACCGAGTGCCATATAAAATATAGACCTTAGCCTCCCGGCCGCTGCGCGCAAGAGGAGATCGTTTTATTCCATATAATCGATACTGGCATGTCCTCTGCCTGTATGCAATTTATATTAGTTTTTATTCTTAATTAAAGCATGAGAATCGTAGAAATGCTCAGGCTTACCCGTATAGAGCACAGTTTCATGCTTGTCATCGCTGTACTCTCCGCAGAGCTTATCACTAAGGCGCTGCCGAGTACAGTGCCTCTTATCCTCAGTGCCATAACCCCGATCTCGATCAGCGCCGCAGCATTCGCTATAAACGACTATTTCGACATAGACGTTGACAAGATAAACAGGAAAGTCAGGCCGCTGGTGAAAGGTACTCTTCAAAAAAGAGATGCGCTTTATACCGCGCTGGCAGGTCTCATAATAGGCGTGGCAGCGAGCCTCTTCATAAACGTATACTGCCTTGCCATAGCCGCAATATTCGCAGCGCTCTCCGTACTGTACAGCTACAGGCTGAAGGAGTACACCCTGCTGGGCAATGCCTATATAGCCTTCTCAATGTCTATACCATACATCTTCGGGAATTATGTGGTGAGCAGCAGGCTGGGCTCAAGCATACTTCTGATAGCAGCAATGATCTTCCTGAGCGGCATGGCCCGCGAGATACACGGCACCATAAGGGATTACAAAGGAGATACAGCGGCAAGGGGTGCGCGCACCCTGCCCTCCAGGATAGGGCGTACGCCTTCAGCCATAGCCGCGCTCCTCCTCTACTCAGCAGCGATACTCATAAGCGCATATCTCTTCATGTATGTAAGGCCGCTCCGCTCCAATGCCATATATCTGGGAATGATAACGCTGTCTGACCTATTCCTCATATACGTTTCTATAGGCTACCTTCTAAAAAAGAGCGCCTCCTTTTACTCAGAGGCGCGCAATCTCTCGCTGGCAGCTATGGCGTTAGCCCTCTTCGCTCTCTTTCTCGCTCCCATATACCCTCTCCACCTCTTCGCGTAGCCTTCTTACCTCAGAGAGATACTCTGCCCTTTCAAGCCTCTTTACTTTCTCTATGGCAGCGTAGATGCTTACCGAATCCTGGTACTGGTCGTCGCCTCTTCTCGGTATGAAATGCATGTGGAGGTGTTTTATGCTCATGCCTGAGTATCTGCCTATTTGAGCTGTAAGGTCATAGGAATCGGAGCCGTCTCCATAGAGCCTGAATATCACCACGCTTACTCTCTTCATTGTCTCAAGCATATCCAGCATCTCCTCACTGCTCAGCATCCTTATGTCAGAGACATGCCTTTTAGGTATGATGAGAGAGTGCCCTTTCACGACAGGCGCTATGTCATATACCGCCATCATATGCTTTGTTGTGTAAAAGGCGCCTTCCAATACTGACTCTTTGCAGAAAGGGTCATCCTCCATGCCTTCAGCCTCTGCGCTTGTTCCTGCGCCCTCTGCCTAATGCATTGCACATGCCATTTAGCCTGATCAGCAAGAGCAGCACAATGAGCAGCATGACGAAAAGCACAGCGAACATCACTGTTATGAATGTATTTTCGCTCTGTATCTCTGCGCTTATGGCTCCCATGTCATAAGCGCTGTTGGCCTGCACAGGCTTCCGCACCCCGCTACCCGCCACAAACCATCCTGTAAGTTCTTTGTTTGTGCTTGCAAGCTCCTTCCCAAGCAGTGAGACCTCATATGCAGATGAAATGCTAGCGTTCGTGCCGTTTTTTGACCTTATCGCAGCCTCCTGCAGGTAAAAGGATGCCTCATCCCCGAACTGCGAAGGCCATATGCCGTATGTCGAGTTGGCGATATTGGCGCGTATCTCAGAAACGACCTTAGAATCGGAATAGTTAATCTGAGGGGTTCCACTGCCGAAGACGCTCGCATACACTGCACTATAGAGCGCAACTGCGTATTCGCTCTCATTATAAGACTTTATTGCGCTCTGGAGGTATAGGCTGCTGCCGTACTGCCTTACATTGTTTATGGCTCTGA
Source organism: Microcaldota archaeon (assembly GCA_964579185.1). GTDB lineage: Archaea > Micrarchaeota > Micrarchaeia > Micrarchaeales > CABMGC01 > JAJYIA01. The sequence continues at coordinate 1,564 of CAZOFK010000067.1, read as the reverse complement.
AAGCTGCGCTTTTCGCAGAGCTTGAGAGGTTGACTGTGCTGCCCCCCATCGATGAGGCTATGTCATACATCTCAGCGGCAGCGCTGCACCACGCATTAGAAGGCGCAGCAACATAAATGCTGTTTATAAGGCCGTCAGTTGTTTCCGATGCGTTAAGCAGCGCATATGCACCTTCAATGTTTATAATGCCCCATTCCTGCCTTAATTCCCCTCCTATGACATACTCATAATTGGTATCGGTAAGCGCAGGAGGCGCCAGCGCAGAGCAGTAGCCTGAGACGTTATCAAGCAGCGAGAGCGTCGAAGCCTTGCTTATATTTGCAGAATTCGCAAGCGTGAAGGCGTCTGTATACTCAAGGAATGCCAGGTCCGCACCAGTATAAAGGTAGCCCTTAGATGCTATCTTGGTATAGTTTCCAAGTTGCGCAAGCATCGCCTCCTTCGACGCCTGGTATTTGCCGCCTAAGGCATCAATCTCCGCAGCTGTGAAATTGAACGTATAGTTTGTCAATGAAGCGAACCCGCTTGTGTTGCATGAGACGCACTGCAGCGTTGCGTTGCTTATGCTGCTTGTCATATAATTCTGCGAAACGTTCAGATGCATAGGCGTTATGCCTCTGCTGTTGTATGTGTATGCATACTGCAGGGCCTCTGAGAGATTCGAAACCTCTATAAGGGGTATGCCGTACAGCTGCTGCGCTATATAATACAGAAGCCTTTCAGATGTGTCTGAGGTGTAAGGCACCAGCACATACAGCATTCCATGGTGTGCCGCAGTGCCTACCTTGTCATATATGCCGCCTACCTCCCCCACATCTCCTGCCGCATCTATGGTGCCTGTCACAGTAAAGTTGTCCAGCAAAGGCCGTTTAGTGAGTGAGGATACTGCGAGCATGGCAAATGCGAGTCCTGCGCTTGGGCCAGAGACATTGACGCTGCTGTCCCTTATGTAATACCTGAAGTCGTATGCAGACTCGTTTACCCCTACATATGCCGAGGCGTATGCAGCAGCGCTCATTGCAGAAGCAAGCGTGCTGTTCCCGACCTCTGCGGGTCCGCTTATGTTCACCAGACCTGTGCCGCTGGTGATATTAAGCGAGATGTTCGTAAGCGTTCCTCTGTTCTCATTAAGCAGCACTGCAGGCGCATGTATATGCGCAGTGAACGCACCAAGTGTGGTCATCAAAAACGAGAGAGCTAGTATGGCACTTATCAACCTATTCATATTATTACCATGGCAAAGATGTATACCAAGGGAAGTGCCTCCGAATGTCTTATCACCAAACATCACACAAACCGCCCCTGGGAGTATGTCGTGGCTATTACGGCAATAGCAGTACAGCATTAACGCTTATATGCATTGCGGTGCTTATTCGGGTCAATTTAAAGTGCCATAGTTTTGCGCTTCACTGCAGCTCCTGAAACATAAGTGAAGCTTGCATATACTCTCCTTTGCAGCGCTCATAGGCGCCCCTCTCCTCTACGCCCTGACAAGCATGGCTTTCAAAGCAAAACATATAAAGATGGGAATTACAAAGTATTAACAATGTGAGCGGGAAATCCC
>CAZOFK010000066.1:0-4537 GCA_964579185.1 Microcaldota archaeon | reverse complement strand
CGGGCCCGGTGGGATTTGAACCCACGACTTAAAGGTTAAAAGCCTTCCACTCTAGCCAAGCTGAGTTACGGACCCTGAGAAACACACTCATCTAATTAATTCCGGCAATATTTATATATGGTGTACTCAGCGTGTTGCACTAACATCCACATTGCTGGCATCTGTAAGGACTTGGTATTTTAACACAGCGAGCGGGAAATCCCGCATGCTTTAGCAGTGGGATGAAAGCGAACCGCAGAAAGGCGTAAAAACATGAATTGCAATATAAATAGTATGGAACTGAGAAGAGCCTACAAATTCAGGATCTGTCCCGACGCTACAAGACAGGAAGAGATAAATGTTTTGATTTTGGCTAGGTGTTAGGATGCGAGCATCAACCCTGACATTCAGAGTAAGAAAAAGCTTTAAATGTGCTTTACATAATATTCATGTGGCGGACTAGGCCATGCATTGCGAAAGCGATGTGTTTAGTCCTGTAATGCTAAAATGGTGTAATTGTGGACCAACGCGGACAAAACAACGGAAACGAAATAGAGAAGCTTCTGAAGGAATACCAGCTGCTCCAGGAACAGCTAAGGGGCGCAGCAATGCAGCTTGAGCAGCTCCAAGGCCAGAACATAGACATGCAGCGCGCAAAGGAAGAGATTGAAAAGAGCACAGGCAAGGTATATCTAAGCATAGGGGGTATCATGGTGGAGACCAGCAAAGAGAAGGCAGTATCAGACATAAGCGATAGGTCTTCCCTCACATCTGCAAGGATACAGGGTGCAAACAAGCAGTACACTGAACTTAAGAACAAGGAGAAGCAGCTGAGCGAAAAGATAAAGCAGCTCTACCATCAGGCGCAGTGAGTTCTTGCGAACGCTAGACTTCGAATCGCTCCGCACTTTTATCAGGGAAAGATATGCGAGGAAGGCACTAATAACCTTTCACTCAGTTGGTGACAGGGACGGTGTCGCATCTGCCGTGGCCCTTTCTCACTGCTTCGAAAACGCCGCTGTAGCGACTCCTGACTTCATAACAAACAACGCAAAGCGTATGCTTGCAGAGGCCTCATACACACAGAAGGTGTCGCAAGAATTCATCAGCGATGCAGACATAGTTATAGCTACAGACGCGAACAGGCTTGAGGTCCTCGGCAGATTCGGCAGCGCCATAAAGGCATTCAAAGGAGACCTTCTTTTCATAGACCACCATTCCATGCCTGGCAAAAGCCTAATACGCGAAAATGCCTACATATTCAACAACGAAGGCTACAATTCTGCTTCAAGCATAGTCTATGAGGTCATTAAGACCTTAAATATCGGCATAAGCAGGAGCACAGCCATATTGCTCCTAAACGGAATCGTGGCAGATTCTGCAAACTTCCAGAATGCGACATCTCTCACATTCAAGCAGATCTCTGAACTCATCAGCCTCTCAGGCCTGACCTATGCTGACATAAGCGAGTATTTTCACGAGGTCTCTTCGGCAGAGCGCAGGCAGAGGCTTATGCATGATCTCTTTTCATCCAAATCTGAAATTGCAGGCAAATATCTTCTTGTATACGGCGAGGCGGGCGCGCATGCCAATATGGCTGCAGAGAGCGCCCTTGGGCTAGGTGCAGATGCTTCTCTCTTCTGGGTGATAAAAGAGGATGAGGTATCTATGTCAGCAAGGCTGCGCCAGTCGCTGGACAGACGCACAGGCATACATCTAGGTAGGATCATGGAAGATGCTGCGAAATATATAAACGGCACGGGAGGCGGCCACCCATGCGCTGCAGGCGCATATGGTCCCCTCAAGGAGAATGCTGCAGCGGCGTATGGCTATATCCTAAAGGCGCTCAGGAAAAAACTCTCTGCGTAAAAACAGCATACTCAGCAATACGCCTTTCTGGCAGAGCCGCTGCCCGGCTGCCTTCCCCTGATATGTGCAGTTTTTCTATATGGCATATAAAATGCTCAAAGAAGCTTGAGCGCAGAGGTCAGTGGATCCAGCTCGCTCTTTTTCCATGGCCCTATGCCGAGTGCAGTCACACTTCCAGGAGGCAGCTCTGTAAGGCCCGCATCTGTAACAAGTGCGCACGGTATCTTCTTATACCTGAAGGCTTCGTATAAGCGCCTGAGCATCGTTTCGCCGTCTGCCTTTAGCACTATCTTTTTTTCACCTTGCTGCAGCCACTGCTTCACCAGGGAGCGATCCAGGCTCTCGGCCTCGAAGTAGCTCATAAGCGAGGCATGTGCAGCCTGCGCCGCAAGCTTGCCCTTGCCCATCTCAAGGTCACTCCTTATGATTATTACCTGCTTTATCTCATCTGCTTCCATGAGAGAGCATACGACTAACACGTATAAATATATGCAGTGAGCCCTTCACTCATGCAGAATGGTCAGGAGGCGCAGGGCAAAGGGCCTTTCCTAAGCACTGAAGGCATAGAGAAAGGAAGGAAAGCAGTTACCGCGCTGATACGCAACTACTACAAGAAGGCAAAGGGAGTCTGCCCTGACGCTGTGGAAAAGCGAGAGTTCGGCGTAGGCACGTTCGATACAAAAATACTCTACAGGCATCTTTCGTTTGCGACAGAGGCAGCGCTGAGGGCTTATCTTGTAGAAAAGGCCCCTCCTTATGTCTCATACTCCGCCGCATACTACAAGCTGCCTAGTCATAGACCCATGGAGTCAAAGCTCTGGGAGGGATCAGAGCTTGTCTTTGATCTGGACGTGACAGATATGCACCTGCCATGCCAAAAGGCGCACGGAAGCTCATGGGTATGCAACATATGCTTCGATTCTGTGAAGGCTGAGGCAATAAAGCTTATAGAAGAGTTCCTCATCCCTGATTTCGGTTTTTCCACGGCAGAATTAAGTGTGAATTTCAGCGGCAACCGCGGCTACCATGTGCATATCAAAAGGGAGAGTGTGCTGGGACTCTCTGCAAAAGCCAGGGCAGGCATCAGCGATTATATCTCGGGCAGCAGCATAGACGCCGAATTCTTTTTTCCTACGGCAGGCCAGCGCGGCATGAGGCTCATAGGCCCGAAACCCGATGAGAAGGGCTGGGGCGGAAAGATCGCACGTGCCTTCCTTGCCAACCTGAACAACGGCACTGAGCGCCTTGTCTCGCTAGGCGTAAGCCCCAGGCTGGCCGCTAACCTGTACAAGAAGCGCGCCCTTATAGAGATGGGCATACGCAATGGCAACTGGGATATGGTATACATACCTAACAAGGCAAGCTTCTGGAGGGAGATACTCAAAAACCAGGCCATATCGCAGAGCGATAAGATTGACAGGAACGTCACGAAGGATCCTTCGCATCTGATAAGGCTTCCAGGAAGCATACACGGAGAGACAGGCTTGGTTGCTGTTAAAGTAGCCAAGGCCTCCCTCGACAGGTTTGACCCCACACGCGATGCGATAGCATTCACTGACGGAGAGATAACATGCATTGCAGACACAAAAGAAAGGCTGATACTGAACAATGAAGAGTTTGGCCCCTACAAGAAAGAGAGAGCAGTGCTTCCTACATATGCCGCAGTGTATCTTTTTCTAAAAGGGCGCGCCAGTATGGAGTGACCTTTTCAATTGCAAATTGCAATTACAGATATATAGATATAACGCACTAAAGAGTAAATAGGTAATAATATGAAGTATGTCGTTGCAGCGCTGCCTAATGATGCCGAGCTTGCATCATGGATAGGGAAGAAAGGCACCTCGAACGGCCTCATCTTCTACAACAGGCGCATAGCCGACACACACCTTGTGCTCCTGACTCCTGCCGACCTGACCAATAAGTTCTATGCCCTTGGCGAGTCATTTACGCTTGCTGATCATCTCATCGCCAGCACGAAGAGCCTCGACGCGGTGCTCGGCGAAGCGATAATAGCGGCATCACTCTTAGGTAAAGAACTCTGGCTTACCGATGACAGCGATGTGCGCCAGCTCCTGAAGGGCTTTGAGGGCAGCAGTATAGAGCAGATGCCGCGCAACGTGCTTATAGAGAGGCTCGGTGCTTCTCTTATGCCCGAGGAGAAAGGAGACGTAAGGATAGACATAGATAAATCCTTCCCGGTAAAAGGCGTAGGCACAGTGCTTCTCGGGATTGTGAGGAGGGGCAGGGTCAGGGTGCACGATACCCTTTACCTGAGCACAGGCAGGGAGATCCCTATACGCTCCATACAGGTGCATGATGAGGATGTGCCTGAGGCAGGCAGGGGCGCAAGGGTGGGCCTCGCAGTCAAAGGCATAGATGATAAGGAGATAAGGAAAGGAGATGTGCTCTCTCTAAGGCAGGTGCCCTACACCAATTCAATAACAGCAGCGCTTCGGTTAAGCCCCTTCGTGGAAGGAGCGGATATCGAAGGCATGACCTGCACCCTTGCAAGCTCGTTCTCTGTTTCGTCATGCAGGCTCTCCAGAAGTGAATCAGGGCAGGAATACGCCCTCAGGCTTGAAAGACCGCTCCCTCTTGAATCCGGGGACAGCTTCCTGCTTATGAGGGAAGCGCAACCCAGGGTATTCGGCGCAGGCAGAATAACAGGCACAGGCGCCGATACATAGCC
>CAZOFK010000065.1:0-4637 GCA_964579185.1 Microcaldota archaeon | reverse complement strand
TTAAAAAGCTTGATGCATTCTATTCTTCCGAAGATTACCATAAGGACTACTACAAGTTTGATCCGCTGCATCCTTACTGCATGTTCGTGATACGCCCTAGAATCAATAAGATAAAGAAGGAGTTTGATGTTTAGCTCCGGCCAGATTCGGACTGGCGTCACCGGGTCCAGAGCCCGATATCCTTGACCACTAGACTACGGAGCTATATGAAGAATTAAATATCCTATAATGCTTATTAATTTATCTGTGGTGGATCGCATTGCAGAATGCGGTAATAGGCGAAAACAACGATACCAATATATATGGTGCATATTAAGATATATTATATAGATAGCAGGGGTAAACCTCTCCGAAAATTTGCTGGAGCTGATTTACGCTTAGCGCTGCTTAATCTGTCGTTTCGATGATGTCTTGCCGCAGTATAGAAGCCATGTAAGGCTCAGTGAGGAGATAAAAGACATGCTTATAGCAGACGCCGCGCTCACAGTTGCATTTGCAATCATTTTTGCTAAGGGAGGATTTGGAAAGTTGTGCAGCGGGACAGGAGCGCAAAGCGTATTGTGCCTAAATCCGTTCGTCTACTTCCTGCCCATTTCATTCATTGCTGTTTCACTTTCTTTTATACTGCACGAGTACATGCACAAGCGCATGGCAGAGCACTTTGGGGCTATAGCAGCTTTCAAGAGGTCAGATACAGGTATACTCATAACGCTCCTGACAAGCCTCTTTGGATTTCTTATAGGGCTGCCTGGTGCTACTATGATTTACACCAACACATTTACGCGCAAGGAGGAAGGTCTCGTCTCCCTAGCTGGGCCGCTTACCAACTTTGCGGTATTTGGTATCTTATTTGCAGTCTCGCTCTTTGCTTCCCTGTCAGGATATGCAGCAGTCGCCATTGAGACTACATTGTATATCTCCCTATGGCTTGCATTCGTTAATATGCTGCCGGTATATCCGTTGGACGGTAGCAAGGTATTAAAGTGGAACAAGGCTGTGTATACGACAACGCTTGCGGCTATCTTTGTACTTCTTTATACCATAGTGCCTTCAGCACAACTCATATACAGTATGATCATTGTGATAATACTAGCGCTGCTCTTCTCCTTCTTATACAAGGGGGCGCTTTTCAGGTTTTGAGTTCAGCCCTTCCAATTCTTCTATCCTTGCGAGTTCATTGAGTTTTGAAACCCTTTCGCCTCCTACGATTCCGCATTTTATATATTTGGCTCCGAATGCTACGGCTAGATGCGCAAGGAATGCATCATGGGTGTCGCGGCTCCTATGCGAGACCACTATTTCCATGCCAGCCTTTTTGGCGAGATCTACAACCCTGAAGGTGTCGCTCAGGGTGCCTATCTGGTTTACCTTCACAAGGACAGCGTTTGTAGAGACATGCTCTACACCCCTCTTGACCCTTTCAGGATTCGTTGTGTACAGGTCGTCCCCTACTATAAGAGATCGGGCACCTGCCTTCTTTGTGAGTTTGCTGAAGCCCTCGAAGTCGTCTTCGTCCAGCGGATCTTCGAGATACACTATACCCTCTTCGCTAGAGAGCATGGCTGCAAAGCCTATCTGCTGCTCTCTGTCAAGTCTTCTATCGTTGTATACATAGACACCGTTCTCATAGAATTCGCTCGCTGCGAAGTCTATGCCGATGGCTATAGGAACATTCTTCTCGTTTGAGACATCAGCTGCCGCGGATTTAGCCAAGGCTATGTTATCCATGTCGCTGAGTCCTGTACACCACGCGCCCTCAACGTTGACACCTATGCTGCCTGCGCCTGTCTTCCTTGAAATGCGCTCTCCCGTTACCTCATGCACATACGCGTTAATGAATGCATTCTCCATGAACGTCTTCCCTTCTGATGATATAAGTATCTCCTGGATGGCCATCCTGCTCTTCGAATGTACACCTCCGCCTATCAGATTGCCTATTGGCTTTGGTACTGCCATGGCTATGCCGTTGCGCGCCATGTATTTTTTGCTTATGTAGCTGTAAAGTTCTGACGATTCAGAGAGCGCTGCGAGCTTTGCTGCGGATATAGAAACGCCGGTGCAGATATTGCCTCCTGCTTTCTCAAGGTTTTCCCCATACAAATCATGCAGCGCAGCATCTATGCCATACTGGTCTGAAGGATCCATGCCTATGAACTTGGCCGAAGAGCGGCTGAATGCACGTATGCCTTTGTCCACATCCGCATCGGGAAAGGCCTTCACCTCGTGCTTGCCCGTGCTTGTGCTATTTGGAACTGACGTACTCGCAGAGAGGCTGTTGTCTCCCTCGAGCTTTACTTCTACAGTAAACGAACCTCTCGAATCTAGGATTTTCCTGACGCTTACCTTTTTTATATTTGGCATTTATACACCATTTCTATGAAAGCAGTATGGAAAGGAGAGCCTTCCCGTTTATGATGCCGAGACTGCCTAAGCTGTCTATCCTCTCGTCGAATGGGGCAGTGTCTGAGTCGCCGAGATTGCTTATCATGAGGGGTACAGGATCGCTACTGTGCGCCTTCATCCCACACGGGGTCGCATGATCGGATGTGACGCATATCCTACAGCCAAGGGCTGCAATTTTGGAAAAGAAATGGGCATCTATCTCTTCGAGGATATGCACCTTAAGTGCAAAATCACCATCGTGGCCGGGCTCATCGGGGCCTTTTATATGCGCATATATGAAATCGTAGTTCCTCTCATTTTTAAGTATCAGTTCTGACATGCGCTCGTAGCGTGCGGCGCGTTCTTTTTCAGGATTGAGTGTTATGGCATCCATCCCGAGCAGTTTTGCTATGCCAGTCTCAACAGGCATCTCTGCAAGAAATGCTGAGCTTGCCCTGTACTTTTGCGCAAAGGTCTCGACCTTTGGAAGGGAAATTCCTGCATCGCGCATCAGGATAGCGTTGGCAGGCAGAAGTCCCCCCTCTGCCCTTGCCCTGTTTAATTCGGCCGATGAGAGTGCGTATATTGCCTTGTCCAGAAATGTGTTGAGCAGCTTGGCAGTCCTCTCGGCAGATTCGCTGCCGTCCAGGCCCTCTACCTCAGGAAGCCTCGTACCGCTGCTTTCCGATGCAACAGAGATGCTGCCCTTTCTGACATAGCCTACGTCTGCATTTGAAACCTGCGGTGAGAAAACAAATGCGCCATCTGATGAGTTGAAGAGTATTACACCCCTGTGTCCCACTGTCGCCCTGAAGCTGAATGAGACTCCAGGTATGCCGAGGTCGATTCCGTTAATTGCTTCTTCAAGCTTCCTGCACTCGGCGCCGCTTATCCTTCCGGCTCTTCTGTCCAATATGTTCCTATCCGAATCTATCGTGGCAAAGTTGCATCTAAGCGCCAGCGTATTGCTTCCTACGGGAAGGCCTGCGCCGTAAGCCTCTAACGTTCCGCGACCTGTGTAATCCGTAATGCTATATCCTAGTATTGAGAAGACTGCAGCGTCAGACTCTGGGGCTATGCCCTCTGCTATAGGATGCATCATGCCTTTGCACGATCTTTCAGATATCGACCTGAGGTTTGGCATTGCTGCACTCTGCAACGGGGTAGCCCCGGCTTGATTGAACCTGTCTGCAGCTCCATCTAATATAACAAGGAGGGCCCTCATTCAATCGGCAACATATCCACTGCCAGTTTCTTAATACTTGCGGTGGCCTTCGTTGTGCGAGAGACCTGAAGGCACGATTTTGCTGCATCTCCAACGAGACAGATGCAGCAAAGAAGGCGTGTATCCTTATAAATACTTTTCTATATATATGATACTCGGTATTAATGCATTCCAATATGCGCGTTCTTGAATGCAATAATGCAAAACATAGCGTGGTTTAGTGCCTGATGATATATCTTATGTGTCGATGAGGGATATAAAGAATGGAAGGTATATACTTATTGATGGTGTGCCTTGCCGTGTCGTAGAGATAGAGACATCGGCTCCCGGAAAGCATGGTGCGGCAAAGATGAGAATAACCGCTGTAGGCGTTTTCGATGGACAGAAGAAAACGCTGCTGAAGCCTAGCAGCGCAGATGCCGAGGTGCCGGTTATAACAAAGAGTAAAGCGCAGGTCGTTTCCCTGTCTGACTCTTCTGTGCAGTTGATGGATCTTAATACTTATGAAACGTATAACCTCCCCCTACCTAAAGACCTGAAGGGCAGCCTCAATGCAGGCTCAGAGGTTGAGGTAATGGAGTACGGCGCGAATAGGGCAATATCAAGGATAATAGGGTAGTTTACATGGAAATTAGTGTGAAAGAGGACAAGGCAAACGTGCTTCTGAACAGAAGAGAGATACAGCTCGGAGTCTCCTATTCAGGGAGCACTCCGAACAGAAATGAACTGAAGGAAGAGGCCTGTAAGAAATTAAATGCCGACCCTGCGCTTACTGTCATACATAAGATAAATCAGCTGTATGGCACTACCTCGTCTGTGGTAACACTCCATATTTATTCTAACAAAGAAGCCATGAAGAGATTCTCCAAGAAAAAAGGGGCTAAAGGAGATACCAAGAAGGCAAAGGCGGCAGTGCATGAGAGCACAGAGGCAGATGCGGCTAGGGGAGAGGGGAGTAAGGGAGGCAAAGAAGGCGCTTAGCAATCCATAGCGAGAAACCCCACATCATTTATGGGTGGGATGAAAGCGA
>CAZOFK010000064.1:0-4665 GCA_964579185.1 Microcaldota archaeon | reverse complement strand
CGCTCGTGGAGATGGAATAAGAGAGATTCCGCCGTCGAATCGGGAACTAATCCCTATAATAAGGGGGAAGCCCATACGCTTTAGCGGTGGGAGGATGTCACCACTGTAGAGCCTTTTTCGTAGATAAAGCTTAAATAACCTTTGCTAGTTAAAAGTATAATTGGGTTTGAGGGGATAAGTATGGGAGTAGATGAGTTGGTGGAAGGTGGAGTGTACGATGTGCGGCTCAGCGCGCGGAGCGCGAAGGGAGAGAGCATCGGAAGAATAAACGACATTGTAGTGTTCGTGAGGAATGCGAAGGCGAGGATAGGGAAGGTGCATAAGATAAGGATAACAAAGATATACAGGACATTCGCATATGCTGAACTTGCGGACCAACTTGATGGCAGTAAGTATTTTATAGGTAACGGTAGCTTACTAGTATAGCATATAACTGTTTATGTTCATTTTATTTTTGATTGGCCCTTCGCTTCTGTGAGTTGTTTACTTAGAAATTTTGTCAGATACTTTGAGGATATCATTCTTAAGGCGGGATGGTGTTATAATGGACTATAAGGAATTCTCTGATAATATTAGGCATGGCACTACCACTGTTGGTATAATATGCAGCGACGGCGTCGTAATGGCTTCTGACTCAAGGGCCACCTATGGCACTTATGTCTCGAGCTCTGAGGCTGTGAAGATATACAAGGTCGATGACAACCTTGGTATAACCATAGCCGGGGGGGTAGGCGATGCCGAGTACCTAGTAAAGATACTTAAGATGCAGAACGAGCTTTATAAGATGGATGAGGCTCATTCTCTTTCGCCTACGTCTGCAACATCAGTACTTTCTCTTATACTTCAGGAGAACAAGATGTTCCCTTTCCTTGTCGAGCTTATACTGGGCGGCATGAATAACGGCACTCCGGAGATATACAGCATAGATCCTGTTGGAGGTTACATACAGGATTCGAGATTTACATCTACAGGGAGCGGGTCTATAACTGCCACAGGCTATCTGGAGAGCGTATACAGTGAGAACATGCCTACGCAGGATGCAGTCAGACACGCTGCAAAGGCCCTAAGGATAGCTATGAAGAGAGATACGGCTACAGGAGATGGCATAAGGCTTGTCTCTATAACGAAAAAGGGATTCAAAGAGTACACGCGTGAAGAGATAGACAGGCTGTTGAAGTAGCTTTGACTTCTGCATATGCAATGCCAAACGGAAGGCAAGACCAGCAGATGTGCCATTACTAAAAGCAAAAAGCAGTGATTGGTTGGTGGAGGAGATAAAGGTAGATAAAGGAATTTTTGAGAAGGTGCGAGAGCTTGTGCCTAAAGAGGCGAACCTTACCGGGATCGAGTACGAAGGTCCTGACGTGGCTATTTATGTTAAGGATATATCCCGCATATACGAGGATGAGAGTACAATAAAGACTATCTCTGCGGCAATAAAGAAGAGGCTTATAGTGAGGTCTGACCAGTCTGTACTTATGGATCCAGATTCAGCTCTCAAGAAGATACTCGAGATAGTGCCGCAGGATGCGGGCGTTACTGAAGATGGCATAAGGTTTGAGAAGGAGTTCTCGCAGGTTTATATAGAGGCCATGAAGCCAGGGCTCGTCATAGGAAAGGGGGGCAGCACTCTTGTAAAGATAATAATAGAGACAAAGTGGGTGCCCAAAGTGCTAAGGACGCCTACCATGAACAGCGATGTGATAAAGGGCGTAAGGCAGCTTATGTTCAGGGAGAGCGATTTCAGGAAGAAATTCTTAATGAATATAGGCAAGAAGATAAACCAGCCGGTGATAAAGAGCGAGTGGCTCAAGGCTACAGCACTGGGAGGCTTCAGGGAAGTCGGAAGAAGCTGCCTGCTGCTTGAGACAACGCATTCTAAGGTGCTTATAGACTGCGGCATAAGCCCAGAGCCCGGCATAAAGGGCTTCGATGCTGCTTCAGGCGCAGAGAACAAGGCCTTCCCGTATCTTGACAGCGCCAACATAACAATAAATGATCTCGATGCAGTTATACTGACGCATGCGCACATGGATCACCTGGGCTTTATCCCGTATCTTTTCAAGTTCGGATACAATGGACCTGTGTACTGCACCCCTCCTTCGCGAGACCTCGCTGCGCTGCTACTTTATGATTATACTAAGCTTGTGCAGAGAAGCGGAGGTACGCCGCTGTACGGCGAGAAGGACATAAAGACAATGCTCATGCATATGATAACAAGGGACTACGGGGAGGTCACAAACGTCACTGACGAGATAAAGCTAACGTACCACAATGCAGGGCATATACTGGGAAGCGGAATTGCGCATCTGCATGTGGGCGAAGGCATGTATAATATTGTCGATACAGGAGACATGAAATACGGATTCACACGCCTTTTCGACCCTGCCGATACAAATTATCCAAGGATAGATGCGCTCTTCATGGAAAGCACATACGGAGGGCCGCATGATATAACGCAGGACAGGCAGCAGGTCGAGAACGAGCTCATGAACACCATAAAGAAGACTGTTGAGAATGGCGGGAAGGTGCTCGTGCCTCTCTTCGCTGTGGGAAGGAGCCAGGAGCTCATGCTTGTGCTTGAGAATTATCTTTCAAACTCTGGCCAGTATAAGCTTGAGACCCCCATATTCCTAGACGGGATGATACTTGATGCAAGCGCCATACATACTGCTTATCCTGAGTACCTGAAGGCCAGCCTCAGGAATAGGATACTGAACAATAACTCACCCTTCGAGAGCGAGATATTCGAGGTTGCCAAGGGCGAGCGCAGGGAGATCCTTGAAAAAGGGCCTTCTGTGATACTTGCAAGCGGTGGAATGCTCAACGGCGGCGCGAGCCTTGAATATTTCAAGGCCATGGCAGAGGACCCTAAAAACACCATAATATTCGTAGGATTCAACAGCGCGGGCTCGTTTGGCAGGAGGGTTCAGAACGGCCTGCCTGAAACGGCGCTGCCAGGCGAAGACGGAAAGCTTGAATCAGTCAAGATAAACATGCAGGTTAAGACTATAGAGGGCTTCTCGGGGCACAGCGACAGGCGGCAGCTCATGAGCTTCGTTGAGCATCTAAAGCCTTCAGCCAAGAAGATTTACACAATGCATGGTGAGGAGAGCAAGTGTGAAGACCTTTCAAGAAACCTCTCCATTAGATTCAGGGTTGAGGCAAGGGCGCCTATGGACCTTGATTCGATAAGGTTCAAGTAGCGCCTTTCTCTTCATGCATAATTAGCAATCTCATAGAGCATCGCGACGGCCTCTGCAGGATATTTGCCTACCGCTGTTTCGTCGCTAAGCATGAGATAGTCGGCGCCCTGCTCCACCGAATGCGCTATATCGTTGATCTCGGCCCTTGTAGGTACAGGGCTGTTTATCATACTGCTGAGTAGCTGCGTGGCTACTATTACAGGTTTATTATGCCTTTTTGCAGTATCGATTATAAGGCGCTGCGCACGGGGTAGTGCTGCCAGGCCTATATTCAGGGCGAGATCGCCCCTTGCTATCATTACGGCATCACTCTTCTCTGTTATCTCATCGATATTTGTAATGGCCTCAGGCCTTTCTATTTTGGCAACGATCTTTGAGCTGCCGCAATACCTCCTAGCTTCGGTTATATTTGACCCTGCTTTTACGAATGACAAGGCTATATACCCGAAATTGTTCCTAACTGCGAAGCCTGCCATGGATATGTCTTCTCTCGTAGGTGGCTCTGCGCTCATGAGCGAACCCTGAATGTTTATGCCTTTCCTGTTTGTTATATTCCCGCCATAGAGAACACTGCATTTTATGTACCTGCCTTCTTTGCCCAAGACCTTGAGCTTCGGTACCCCGTCTCCTATAGATACAAACGAGCCCGCGCTGATGTCATCGTATATGTCTGCATCGATAGGCAGGGCGTCTGCATGGCCGTTTAGATCCTTGTAATAGACGAGCGAAAGCTCAGTGCCGCTGGCTGCGTATATGGGTCTTTTGAGCATTGAGACCCTCATTTTAGGCCCTGGAAGATCGGCAAGAAGATCGACGCTTTTATGCTGGCTTTTTGACGCTGATTTTATCGCTGCGAGTGCAGCAAGCCTCTCCTCTTCGCTAAGATGTGAAAAGTTTACCCTCATCATATCAGCATGCCTGAGCACTTCCTCCATAACTGCTGTCTCTTTCAGCTGAGGGCCGTAGGTAGCTATTATTTTTGCAGCCATGATACACTTCTTTCAGAAAGCATTATATTGCTATCAGGATGGTTCGTTCCTTTCGCTGTTGTAGTGCGTGACCTCCTCCCACGAATCAATTCGTGGGCTTCCTCTGCGACAAACTGGTTGGAATCCATTAGTAGAATGAGATAAGGGGCTCCGCCCCTTATAAACCCCTGGCACGGGCGGGCTCCTCCGCAGCAAGCTAGCGGTATCTCGCCCGCCCGATGACGGTGTCAATTAAACTGCAGTTTCGTCTGGTGGCCCTCTTCTTCATGCTGCATGAAGGGTTCGTATGAAATGTCTTGCCTCCGGATGTAATTCTGTATTATATTTTCCCCTACAGGACCCACGCTGCTATTGCTGTATTGCCCGCCCCAGAAATGCCTTTCCGGGTAGCGCTTTATGAAGTTCGGCATTTCTGCGAAGACTTTTGATGCTGAGTGCGATTTTAGAATTTGTATAACTTGCATAACTGA
>CAZOFK010000063.1:0-4781 GCA_964579185.1 Microcaldota archaeon | reverse complement strand
CATCAGAAACAGTTGTTCAACTAAAACCCACACCTTTAGGTGTGGGATATTTATGCCTTAACCTTGCCCAAGCCAGTGGGGGTTAGATTCCAGATATCGCTGCTTCATTCTGGAAGGTCGCTCGACATCATCTAACCGCGAGTTCCAGCAGCCAAAGCATCCTCTTCATGTAGTTGGCCTCTGCCATTATGCCTATGGGTAATGTAAAATATCCACACCTGAAAGCCGTGCACTGTTTTTCTATATGGTCAGAGCAGGTCCAGCCCCATCAGATCTGCAACCAATTTTCCGTAAGAAGTGTAGAGTATCGTGTTCATGCCCAAAGCCTTCGCAGCTTCAACATTGCTTTTCGCGTTATCGATGAAAACTGTTTCCTCTGGATTGGCTTCCAATCGCTTCAGCGTGATTTCATAGATTCGCCTGTCAGGCTTCCGCACGTGCAGATAGCACGACAGGAATCTTTTATGAAACAGTTTTTTATCGAACAGTTTGCTATCGAAGAAGTAATCTGATCTGGACATATTCGTCAGAAGAACCAGCGTGAAGCGCTTGCGCAGCTTCTTCATGAGCTTGATGATACGCTTATCTGGGTGCATCCATATTCCAACAGCCTCACGCCATAACAGGCTCTTTTGCGTGGCATTGAACTCCTTCGCCACCCTTCTCAAGAAAGTCTTTATATCAAGACTGCCAACTTCCATCTCTTCATAGCCAGGATTAATGACTGCTTCTATCCTTCTCATGCTCATCTGGAGAGTCTTTGATAGATAGTTGTAGTGTTCCTCCCAAATATCGTTTAGCACTACGCCAACTAAGTCAAATATTACGTACTTTATCATGAAACCCTTACAGTGTTAAAGTATTTAGCGCATGTGCCTAAGTCTGCCAAACTTGTCGGCAGATACAGCGCGAAGCGCTGTATAGATTATCTATTTTTCTATTGACAGATACTTGACGCGGTGTAATATTCGCAGCGCCGAAGTAATAGCATGGCCGGAGCAGAATCTAAAACGCCTTTGAGTAAGCCTCCACATTTTGAAAGCGAACTTTTGCGCTTACTTGTAGCCAAAAAATTTTCTCAAGTCTTTTTTATACTTCTCCTTAAGCGCATCAAATTCTTTTTTTGTTGGCGATATGTATTCCCATAGCGCCTCGCCCTTGTCTAGGTATTCAAGCAAGGCGTCAGAGCTCCGCCTTCTTGATATTTTGTATTCGTTTATGTAGCTGGAAAACTTTCCAAAATCGATATTGCCGTAGAAAACCAGTGCAGCAACATCTATGATATCCTTCCTTATCTTGGTTTCGTCATGGCCAAAATAGCCCCACAGTTTTAGGAGCAGAAGCAGCTCCTTTCTGACTACCTTTACGCCCTCGATAAGCACATAGTCCTTCATTATCCTGCTGACAGGAACAGGAAGATCCCTGTCCGTATATCCCTCCACAAACAGGTCGACAACCGTGCCGTTTATAGTTGAATGCTTTATGGTTGTGCCACCATATTCCTCGATGCCATACTTTGTAAAGAAACTGAGTTTGTCAAGGCCTATCGCTATGTCTACATCCTCGCTCTTCTGAGCATTTACATACGAATATACAGCCCAGCCCCCTATGAGCACGGAGTCAAGTTCTTTTGGAAGATGCCTCAGCACCTCAAGGCTTTTGCCTGTCTTCTCGTCATTCCAGAATTGCCTTTGCATATGCGTCATCTATTTTTTCCTTAACGCGCTTCAGGAACTCGTAGGCATTCCACGAGCCTATATTCCAAAGATCTACATAAAGCTGGGAGATAGGCACGGATGAGTGCGCAAGCTCGCCGTCGCTTATCATTCTCCCTAGCACGTGGTCAGGCCTTAGCACGAAGAGGTTGTGCTTTTTTGCAAGCGCGCTTACATCCATCTTCGGGAAGCGCCGCATTATCTCGTGCAGCGCGCTTTCCTGGGCATAGACATACACATGCCCGTAGTCTGCGGGCGCGCTGCCGAACATGTGCACGTAAGCGCTGAAGCACGTAAACGCAATGCCGGATGGCATTCGATCCTCTATCTCCCCTATGCTCATTACCTCCGCGAGTGTGCTGTAAACAATATCCCTATCGAACTTTCTGCCAACGGCCCAGTATGCCAGTAGCTTTTCGAAATTGATTATCTCGAAATGCCTTCTGTACATTGCGGCTATGCCTGCCTTCTTAAGCGGCTGCACAGCCCTGCTGACCGTATCCGGAGAAAGCCCAAGCCTTCTGGCCAGCTCCCGCTCTATAAACCGACTCTTCCTGTTTTTAAGCAGCGTTTCGACGATATCCCTGTAAACAACGCCATTCTTCTTCATACTATCGTCCGATTTCGTTATCTGCTTATTTATAGATTGTCCGATATAATACAGACAATATAAATATAAAAGCCTTTAGAATCGGACAATATCATTGCAATATCGAACTTCATGCTTCTGGCTTCCTGCTCTTCCAAACCATCTACCACTACCGGCTGCTGAGTTAGCAGCAAATCAACCTTTCAGCTCTTACACTCACATTTTATCTAAAATCGATATATTTATATAGTTGTGAGTGTAATAACAATCCATGGTTACATTGAAGAAAAGGCTAATCAGAGGCAAGACTTACTACTATCTTAGCCACACATACAGGGAGAAAGGAAAGATCAAATACAAGGAGACTTATATCGGGAACAGGTTTCCAAAGAATATCGACGCCATAAAGGGGCGTTTTCTGTCCAGCATTTACAAAGAGAAATGGTTTGGGAATTTTGAAAAAATAAAGAAAGCGTATTCTATGGAGCAGGGCGTTTTGCCAGAAGAGGTAAGAAAAAAGGAGCTTGAGAGGTTTGCCATAATATTCACATACAATACAAACAGAATCGAAGGATCAAAGCTATCATTCAAGGACACTTTTCAGCTTCTGGAACTGGGCATAAGTCCCAAGGACAAACCCATAAAAGACATAAAGGAGGCCGAAGCTCATCGAAAGGTTTTCTATAGAATGATGGCTTTCAAGGGAGAACTCTCAATGAGCGTGATTCTTGAATGGCACAAATCGCTGTTTGAAGATACGAAGCCAGGAATAGCAGGGCAGATACGCACTTATCAGGTCTACATATCAAACAGCAAGCACATCCCTCCCGCTCCTTCTGATTTGCACTCAAACATTTCTGAATTCTTCAAGTGGTATTCAGCTGCAAAAAAAAGCATGAATCCTGTTGAACTTTCAGCGCGTGCGCATGTTAAATTTGAGACAATGCATCCGTTTGGAGATGGAAACGGAAGAGTGGGAAGATTGATAATGAATTTCATTTTGCATAAGAATGGCTACCCCATGCTCAATATAGAATATACTGGCAGGCGAAGCTACTACAATGCGTTAGAGAGGCCGAATGTAAAAGGAGACGAGAATATATTTGTCCAGTGGTTTTTCAGAAAATATCTGAAGGGGAAGTAAGAGTTTAATGCATATGCGCTAAGTCTGCCAAACTTGTCGGCAGATACAGCGCGAAGCGCTATATAAGTCGGTACGCAATTACATCAAAAAGCAAGACATCTCTGCAGGCCAGAGAAGATTACCATTATGAATGCCAAGGATACCGCCACTTCGTTGGCAGAGAAGGTCATTACTTTCGCAGTTGCTGACTTGGACAGCACGCTCACCCGGCTCAGTGGTAGGAGAATGTCACCTCACTATAGTCGAAGACACCTACCTTATACCTGTCTTTTATCAAGTCCCTGTTTTTAATTATTCTTGAGTCTTCTGTTATAAGATCCTCTTTCAAGGCTACTGCTGTGGCCACTATTAAGCAGTCTATGTAGTCATTCAGTCTGCTCAGCAGTTTCTGACTTAGTTCAATTATCTTTGGATTATAGAACGGCTCTATCCTGAATGCTGTGCTTATAACTTCTATCGCCTTGATGACATTGCTTGCGGGAACTTTGAATTTCGCCGCCTTGGCTTGCAGTTCAAAAATAGAAATGAGGCTTATCTTGATCTCTTCAATCCTCAAATCCGTCTTTCCATCGTCTATCGCCTTAAGCAGATCAGTATCTATGCCTATCCTGGAGAGGGGCAGGAGATAGGTCGTGTCTATTATCAAAGCTCACACCGCCCTGGAAAGTTCCGATCTAAACTTTTCAAACTCCTTTGCTGTGGTTGAAGCAATCTTTTTCGAGTGCACCAGCTGGCTGAGCCTGGCCTTGTTCAGGAGGGATTTTCTTAATATCTCATTTAAAACCTTGGAGAGGGACTTTGCGGTATTGTACTCTTCCAGGCTCTCCTTCACGAGTGCATCATATACATCCTTTTCCAGTATAACTGTCGTGCGCTTTTCCACATCATCACAATATGTTTGTATGCTTAAACATATAAAAACTTTCTGGTAGGCAGGTTTCCAATGCCTTTGCAACTGTAGGGGTGCAGGTTCTGCTGCTCGCCTTATACGGAATACTCTTCCTTGTGAAGAGCATAAACATTGCTGGCATCATGGCAATCATAGCCGTAATATGCGGTCTCATTCTCGCTTCCATTGAAAAAGACATGAAAATAAATAGCAGGTCAGAGAAGACTACCATTATGAATGCAGAGGATACTGCCGCCCTCGTCGGCGAAGGAGGTCATTGGTCAACAAAGAGCTTGATGTGGAAAGCCTGTTTGAGAAATTCAACATCTGAAGCGGTACCGAAACCTGTAAAAGTTGCGAATAGCTTTAGAATTACCAGGGAATGTGGAAATGGTTGACGAACACAAATCTGATGAGACTGCGCCGGGAGTTGTTTGCGGGGCT
>CAZOFK010000062.1:0-4942 GCA_964579185.1 Microcaldota archaeon | reverse complement strand
CTAACTCCGACAACCCTCGCTCCGAGCCTTTCAAGTCCGTCCAGACCAGAATTGAAGCCTTTTGCCTCTATGGTACAGCCAGGTGTGTCATCCTTCGGATAGAAATACAGCACAAGGTACTTTCCTAGGAGGTCCTTAAGGCCGTGCTTTTTCCCGTCAGAGCCCATTAACGAGAACGAAGGCGCTTTTGATCCTACTCCGACCATCTCAATCACCGTATAGATATGCAAGCACAAGATATAAATGCCTAGAATCCCATACACTGGCATTATAGGTGGTTGTCCTGTTTTTCAGAAAGGAGGGCACTGAGGAGGTAAGGCCGGAGGATCTAGAGCCCATGTTGCTATCATGCTTCGAGAAAAAACTGGGTCAGTTCGAGACAAGGACAGAGGGTGTGCTTGAAGCCCTGGAAGGTCCTAGGCAGGATTTTATAAGAGCGTGTGATGAGCTTAAAGTACTTGAGGCTGATCCTTATACGGAAGACCTCTACTCATTTAGCATAGCCTCGCTAAGAAACCAGAAGGCTCTGTATGTTAAGAGTGTAAGAAGGATAGCTGAAGAGATGAGACCGCGAAAGAGCGAAAAAAGAACCTCATATGAGAGGCGCGCTGAAGCGCTTGCAGAGATGGAGCGGGCAATAGGGGAAATGCTGAAGACAAACGCACGGTTTAGGACTGTCATGTACAGCTACTCCAATTATATGGGGACTCTCAAGCGCTCTTTTGCAGGGATGGAGAAGATCAGGGAGAATTTAAGAAGGGAAATTGGCTCCAGGGAAAAGGAAGCAGACGAATACAGAAAAGTGAGGAAGGGGATAGAAGGGTTTATGTATAAGATCGGTGAGAAGAGGGCGTTTGGGGCGAGGGAAGTAGCTCTGAGCGAGGCAGTGGGCAGGTCAGGAGTGCTTGATGACCTTGAGGCAGGACTCAGGAAAAACTATGATAAGAAGAGCGAGGAACTCCGTGGTGTTGAAAGCAGAGTGGACGCTATAAAGGCAGGCATAAATGCGTTGACCGCGCCCCTGGGTAGAGCTGCAAGAAAGCATGACCATCTCTCGCTTAAGAAGCTGACGCTGAGTGAATTCATTGAAGATCCAATAGAAAGGATAAGAAGCGAGGCAGATTGCCTGGAATTCATGACGATGGTAGGGGAATTGAAGGAGAATATAGAGAGCGATGCTATAGACGCAAAGAACAAAGAACGGCTCATTGAAGCAGTCTCGGCGCTTCTTGATTCTGATATATATGGCAGCATAAGTTCCCTTCGCACACTTCAGGATAAAACTGCAGGTTTAAGAAGGGAGGCGCGCAAGGCAGAGATAGAGCTGTCGGAATTGGATATGAGGAAGAAGGCGATGGAGAAGGAAAGAAAAGGGATAAGCGAGTTAAGGCAGGGCAGAGAAGCTGTGGAAACGGCCATCGGCGCGGCAAAGACAGAGATTGAGAAACTCTTCTTTGAGTACTACCGCAAACGAATCTCCATAGTTTTGGAGTGAAGAGAGGTTCCTCTTATACTAGGTTCCGAAAATCCACTGATGTATATATTGCAGATCAAGGCCAGGAATAATCTGTAAACTGGTCTCTCATGCATGTTATAAGCCCTGAGAGGGGATTGAACCCCCGACCTCTTGTTCTCCTGCCTTAGGTTAAGCTCCTTGAGGAAGCCTCTTACAAGACAAGCGCTCTACCACTGAGCTACCAGGGCCCATATGCTACGCGCCATTCAAGCTATAAAAATCTTTGCACAGGTGCCTAGTAGGATGCTCTGTGGGTTGGATGCCTCTGCTTCTTCGCTTAGATGTACATCTGGCTCCTGTCTGCTGTAAAAATCTGGTGCTTCTCCGGTTTAAGCTTCTTTATCACATGGGCGAAAGCAGCATGCGGATCTGAATCCATCCCGCATGTGTAGATGTCGAGCGTAGCGTAATTGTACTCGTTCCATGTATGCAGTGCCAGGTGGCTTTCCTCAACCAATGCTATTACGGAGACGCCTCCCTTTTTCCCTCCGAAGGCCCAGGCCTTTATCTCGACGAGTGTCATCTTTGCTATCGAGACGGCTTCTAGCATGGTCTTCCTCAGCAGTTCCTTGTCGTTTATTATCCTGTTGTCTATCTTGTACAGATTGCCGAAGATATGTGTGGCCGATATCCTGTCCTCCTCTGCCCGCGTTGCGGCAGGCTTCTCCATAACCAAAGCTCTGCTGATGCTCTCTATTTTATCAACCTTTTTATTTAATAGAATAAGATTCCCTCTTGGATTTGTTACCATTTAAACATACCAGAATAGGTTTGCGTTGGTAAGGAGTAGTGCCGATTGCACAGGAGATAATGTGTGCCCGCCTTCGGCGCGGCATGCACCTGTACAAGTCCCACGCAGTGAGACCCTGAAAACATATTTAGTTTGCATATTTACATGGCCTTTTTGTTTAGCAGAATGTATTGCAAATCACTTCTTTACATACATGTGTGATAATATTTATATATGTTTATCTTATTTTGCTTATATAATCTTACAATATTTTTTCTTTTCGGAGAAGTTTTATATGTAAGTATACTTTTTGGTAGGGCTATTCATGTTTGTTGAGGAACTCAAAGGCCTGGTGCCCGAAGAGATTATCGATTCTGCTGTAAAAAGGTCAATGCGCTCGCTTACCCCTCCGCAGGAGCTTGCGGTGCGTAAGGGAGCACTCTCAGGCAAGAACGTCGTTGTAGCTTCTCCCACTGCGAGCGGGAAGACATTCATAGCCGAGATGGCCATGCTCAGAAGCGTTATCTGGGGTAAGAAGAAGGCGCTTTATGTGGCGCCTATGCGCGCTATAGTAAACGAGAAATATGCTGAGATGAGCAGCGCATACCCTTATATAGAGATAGCCATCTCTATGGGCGACCTCGATTCACAGGACATGTGGCTCGGGAGGTACGACATAATATTTGTATCCACTGAGAAGCTCGACAGCATTATAAGGCACGGCGCTGAGTGGCTCGGCTCACTTGGCTGCATAGTCTTCGATGAGATACATATGCTCGGCGAAGCGGGAAGGGGCCCTACGCTTGAGATACTGATAACCAAGATAAAGAGGCTCGTGCCTGATGCACAGATAGTTGCACTGAGCGCCACTGTAGGAAACGCAGATGAGATTGCAGAATGGCTCGCTGCTGTGCCGATAACAAGCGACTACAGGCCCGTCAGGCTTGAGAAAGGAGTAGTCTTTGAAGATAGGATATTCTATGGAAATAAGCGCGAGAACCTTCTTGGAAAGAGCGCGCAGCCAGTGCGTAGGATAGCCGAGGACACGCTCGAGAGGGGCAAACAGCTTATGATCTTCTACTCGAGTAGGAGGAATGCTGAGGCAGGCGCTGAAGACCTTTCTGAGACAGCTGCCATGTATCTGAACAGCAGTGAAAGGGAAGCGCTTAGTAGTGCGGCAGGGAAGGCACTTGGAGCCCTTGGAAATCCGACGGGGCAGTGTAGGAAGTTGGCAGCGCTGCTCGGGAAGGGCGTATCATTCCACCATGCAGGCTTATTGAACATACAGCGCGGAATTGTTGAAAACGCGTTCAGGTCAAACGCACTCAAGATCATCTGCTCCACAACAACCCTCGGCCTCGGCGTAGACATGCCTGCACATACTGTAGTTGTCAGGGATGTGACGCGCTATGGAGATAATGGCAGGGAGAGCTTAGAAGTCAACGAGGTTACGCAGCTCTTCGGCAGGGCCGGCAGGCCCAGATATGACACTTCGGGGAGGGGCCTTCTCATAGCAAGGAGCGCGTATGATATAAAGAGGCTTTCAAGAACTTATATGCGTTCTGACCCGGAGCCTATACACTCTGTGCTGGGCGTGCTTCCTGTGCTTAGGTCGCATGTGCTCGCATTCATAAGCTCGGGCTTCCTTACCATGGAGAGCTCAATACTGGGCTTTCTCGAGGAAACCTTTTACGGATACGAGTATGGGTCAGGGGGCCTCGGCAGTATAGTGGAACGTATACTCAAGGAGCTTGAAGAGTGGTCTTTTGTGGAGAGGCGCGCCGATGCCTACAGCGCAACAAAGATAGGCAGGCGCATAAGCGAGCTTTATATAGATCCGCTCTCTGCGAAGTGGATCCTTGACTCCCTGCCAGTAGCTGATGACGACATCTCGCGCCTCTTTATGATAAGCAACACTGCCGAGATGAGGCCTTATGCCAAGGTCAGCGAGGCAACTGCCGAAAGGCTGGCTGCTTATGCGCATATGATCAAGGATGCTTACAGCAGCGAGATATATGAGAGGGCATTCAGCACTGCGCTGGTGCTCTACGACTGGATAAATGAGGCAGGCGAAGCCGCCATAAACCTAAAATACAGGGAGACGCCTGGCTCCCTCTTCATGAGGCTTAACAACGCAGACTGGCTGCTTTACGCCAGCGCAGAGCTCGCAAGGCTTATGCGCATGAATGCCAGCAGGCTTATAGAGCTGCGCGTGCGCGTCAGGTATGGAATAAAGGCAGAGCTTCTCGATCTCGTCTCATTGGAGCAGATAGGAAGGGTGCGCGCGAGGATGCTCTTCGAGAATGGGATAAAGAGCAGGAGGGAGATGCGAAGCAGCGATGCAAGGATAGCCGCAGAGAGGCTTTTCGGGAGCGAGGTAGCCAAGAGGATATACGAGCAGCCTGCACTGGCAAGGCATGATTAAAAGGAGACTTCGATCGGTACGTAGGGAGAGGCTCTCGCAGTAAACTATCATTCAAAGAAAAGAGGGGAAAAGGTGCCTTGTACTTACTTTGAAGTTTATTGTACAGAGCAGGGGCTCTGCCCCTAAAAACGGCTGAATAACTGGCCATCATTGGTCTTGGCGACTCTATGAAGAGGTGGTTGTACCTTATTGTACAGGGATCAAGAATGCCTGTTTCCTGTTTGACGATACTCATCAATCGTATTCTGGGACAGAGCCGCAGCCTTCCAAT
>CAZOFK010000061.1:0-4947 GCA_964579185.1 Microcaldota archaeon | reverse complement strand
GATGGTTGCACTTCTGGAAATAAAATCTACGGTGGCTATATGAAACAAAAGCTAGACGAAAAAGCTAATGGTCTCGCATCCGTTCGCAACGACGAGGCCGGGGTGCGATTCCCGCAGGGTCCATGATAACATGCCCTCCTGCTCGCCTTTCTGGAGAGGATTTTCCTCTTCGCGTAGCTAGCTAAATACCTTTGCATATAAAAAGAAATAATGCCTGTGGAGATGTACTGCACTCTGCGTCTGATCTGACGCGTGCTTCGCGGCGCGATGGTATTTGAATGAATACGGGGAGGGATGTGCTAGGGGATGGCGTCATTCCGCTATCATATACGCTGAGATTTGAGCCTGATCTGGAGAGCTTCGTTTATCAAGGCAGCGTGTCGATACATGTTAGCATTATAAGAGAGACCAAGGAAATACAGCTGAATGCCTCTGGTTTGAAGATAAAGAATGCAGAGATAGTAGTCGAAGGTGAGCATGAAAAGGCAGCGGTGAAGGTTGACGCTGAAATGGAGAGAATAGTGCTCTTGCTCAGGCATCGTATAAGGGGCAGTGCTGTAATACTCTTGGAGTTCGAAGGCAGGAACGAGGAAAACCTTTACGGCTTTTACAGGAGCAGGTACAATACAGAGAAAGGAGAGGGATCGCTGCTTACTACGCAGTTTGAGGCGGCGAACGCGAGGAACGCCTTCCCTTGCTTTGACGAGCCTGCACTGAAGGCGAGATTTGGCGTTTCTGTACTTGTTGAAAACGACCTTGAATGCGTCTCCAACATGCCAATAAAGGGCACCGTGACGCAGGGCCAGAAGAAGCTTGTTACATTCCACACCACCCCTAAGATGTCCACATATCTCCTCTACCTTGGCGTAGGGCATTATGAGAGGCTCTCGGGAAGGCACAGCGGCACAAAGATATCGGTGCTTACAACGCCGGGAAAGGAGGGCCTTGCCGCAGTTGCGCTTGAATACGCAAAGCGCTTCATTATGTTTTATGAGCACTATTTCGGGATAAGATATCCTTTGCCAAAGATAGACCTTCTTGCCATACCAGATTTCGCTGCCAGGGCCATGGAGAACTGGGGTGCCATAACATTCAGGGAAACCGACCTTCTCTGCGATGAGGATGCGGCTGTCGTTGTAAAGCAGCACATAGCCGAGGTTGTGGCGCATGAACTCGCGCACCAGTGGTTCGGCGACCTTGTAACAATGAAATGGTGGAATGACCTCTGGCTTAATGAGAGCTTTGCCACATTCATGAGCTTCAAGGCCATGGATGCCGTCTTCCCTTCATGGAACATGCGTGCGCAATACCTTGATGATACAATAAGCGTGGCTTTTTCTGCGGATCAGCTTAAGTCAACGCATCCCATAAGCGTTGAGGTCCGCGCGCCTAGCGAGATAGACCAGATATTCGATGAGATAAGCTACGACAAAGGAGGCACCATACTCAATATGCTTGAGGATTACGTGGGCAGGGAGCTCTTCAGGAAAGGACTCAGGCAGTATTTGAAGAAGCATGCTTACTCTAATGCGGAGCAGTCAGACCTCTGGGAAGTTGTAGGCAAAGCCTCAGGTAATAAGAGAGTCAGGGAGGTTGCAGAATGCTGGATAAACAAGGCAGGATATCCCATTGTAAAGGCAGTGCGCCATGGAGATCACATCAGGGTAACGCAGGAGCGCTTCTGCCTCTCGGAGTGCGATGTGAAAAAGGAGAAGTGGCTCATACCGGTGCATCTTGCGCGGCTTGGGTCAAGGCATACTGAGACGAGGTTGCTGATGAGTAAGGGACATGAGAAAGTGGAAGGGATAGGGAAGAGCGCGTTCAAGCTGAATTACGGGCAGACAGGGCTCTATCGCGTTATGTACCAGCAGGAAGAGCTTGAAGCCTTAGGGGATATGATAAAAAATGCAGAGCTTAGCAACATAGATGCGTGGGGCATTGAGAATGACTTATACGCTCTCGCCATAGGAAGAAGGATAAGCGCGGCAGAGTACCTTGACTTTGTTGAGAAGTACTGCTTCGCTGCAAACTATCCCCTAAACATAGGCGTGCTTTCGCATCTGAGGCGCCTTTTTAATGTGTTTTACAACAGCACAAAGCAGGAGCAGGTAGGCAGGTTGTTGGGAGCGTACGGTGCCGACGTCATAAAGCAGATAGGGTGGATCCGCTCAGAAAACGAATACAACACTACTACAATGGTAAGGAGTTCTGCGGTATTCGCTTTGGGGCTTTCTGGGGACAAATCAACGCTCAACAGGGCAAGGCGCCTCTTCGAGCAGCATATGGGCTCGGGCTCGGTGCTTGATGCAAACCTCAGGGGAGCTGTCTACAGTCTTGTAGCCCTGAAATACGGCGCTGAGGCTGCGCCTGTGCTGAGAGAGAGATATGAGAAGGAGGTCATTCCAGAAGAGAAGTTCAGGCTGCTTGCAGCCATGGGTATGCTTGGAGAGAGTTCCCTTGCCTCAAAGGCCATGGCATACTCTCTCTCAGGGCGCGTAAGACTCCAGGATTCTTATATCATTCCGGCTGTGGCAGCTTCAAACCCTGAGGGAAAGAAGGTGGTGTGGGGCTGGACAAAAAAGAACTGGAAGGCGTTGATGAAGAGGTATGGAAGCGGAACGCACATGCTCGAAAAGTATGTAAGCAATATGAGGTATGCGCAGGATTATGCCACGCTTAGGGACGTGAAGGCATTTTTTTCGATTAAAGAGAATACAAGGAAGGATATAGGAGAGGCGCTAGCGAAGACTCTTGAGACAATAAGGATAAATGCCGACTTCCTTGAATTCAACGCCGAATAGCCCTCTGCTGTTTTCTGGTGTCTTAAATGGATTTTCCATTCAGGTTTGATAGACCTAGGCAGAATCAAGATAAGATGATGCATGACATCTACAACACGCTCTCAGGGGGCAGGAGCATACTCATAAACGCACCCACAGGCATAGGCAAGACAGATGCCGCTATAGCTGCAGCTGTAGCATACGCTTTCAAGAACGATCTCGATATCTTCTTCCTTACGCCGAAGATGTCGCAACACAGCATAGTCGTTGATGTGCTGAAGGGCATAAACACGAAATTCGGCTCTGGAATCAGGTATGTGGATCTTGTAGGCAAGAGGACACTATGCGTAAATGAACGCATAAACAGCATGGAAGGCGAGTCTTTCTACAAAAGCTGCGAAAGGCTTGTCAAGTCAGGCAAGTGTGTTTTTTATTCGAATGCCAGAAAATGCGAGAGCATGCCTGCTTCGCTCTCTGATGCATCCTCTGAAGGCCACAACAGACTCTTCGATGTTTCCTTTGAGGAGGGCATGTGCGCCTATGAGATAGCCTCACGCATAGCCAAATCGGCAGAGTTTGTGATAGCAGATTATGCGCACCTCCTGAATCCATATACTAGGAAGGCCTTTCTCAAGAGGATAGCACATAGCCTTGAAGGCGCGGTGTTGATATGGGACGAGAGCCACAATATACTGAATGCTGCCAGCTCCTATCTGGATTCTGGGATAAGTGTGCAGGGCATTGGGCACGCGGCAAAGGAGCTGCTCTCCATAGGCAGCAGTATAGACCTCGGCTATCTTGAGTTCGCAATCAGGGAGATGGAGAAGAGGCTGCTCAGCGTCAGGCGCGAGGCCTTCTTCAGCAATGCAGATGTGCCTGATGCACTTATGCAGAATCTTGGTACTGTAGCAGAAGAGCTGGAGAGGGCGGGGCTCGAGTATATAGAGGCTTCGCACGCCTCGAGGTCTTCGCTCATGCACATCTCTAGATTCCTTAATTCTCTAAAGGAAGAAAATGCCTCGGTTGCAAAGATCATTTCCTCGCACAATGGAAACACGAGGCTTGCCCTGACCTGCCTTTACCCTGCCGATGCAGTTGCTGCATTCGGCAGCGCCTATGCGAATGTCTTCATGAGCGGCACTCTACTGCCTTTGGACATGTACAGGAAACTCTTCGGCATGGAGAATGCAGAGGCATTCAATTACGCGTCACCGTTCCCTAGGGAGAACAAGATAAGCTTTATCGATGGCAGGGTCTCGAGCAGATATGGGAGCAGGTCCCAGGAAGAGTACAAGAGGATAGCCGAGGGCATAGACGGCATAAGGAAGAGCGTCGTCGGCAATATTGCAGTATTTTTCCCGGCTTTCGGTGTTCTTGATTCTGTCTATAGGCATATAGGCTTCGAAGTAGAGCATATACAGAGGGAGCACATGCCGAGCGTGGCTGTGGAGAAACTTCTGAGAGAGTTCAGGAGCGGCTCCGACGCTACGCTCTTCGGGGTTATGGGGGGAAGTCTCAGCGAGGGCATAGATTATTCGGGGAATGTGATAAAGGGTATAATAATAGTCGGCATACCGCTGGAAAGGCCCAGCCTTGCTCTCAGCGCGAAGGTTGATTATCTGGACAGGCGCTTCGGCGGAAAAGGCGCTGAGTACGCCTATCTCATACCCGGAGTCATAAAGGCCGTTCAAGCTGCAGGCAGGGCCATACGCAGCGAGGAAGACAGGGCATTCGTAGTGTTGATGGACAGGAGATACAGCTGGGGCATCTACAGATCGATAATAAGGAATTTTGTAGAGATAGAGGAAAGCGCAGATTACATAGAGGCCATACGCAGGTTTATGCGCAGCAGGGAGGAGCAGCCTGCCAGGAGCAAGCTCACCTGATTCTGTAGACTCTGCCGCGCCACGAGATGCTGCGCATCCTGCTTGCATATACAAGGTTCAGCAGGTAGATGTAAGGCAGGATAAATGTTATTGCTGCAGCAGTCGCAAAGTGCAGCCCGGACCTTTTATACACAGAAGCAAGGTTCTTTGCATAGTGCAGAAGCAGTATAATGAAGAATGGGGAGAGGTAGTACGAAAGCATAAGAGCGGAGGCTGCAGCTATGGACTCTGCCGAATAGAAGGCAAGGCCCATGTAGAGGTTCCTGCGGTAGCCGAGTATG
>CAZOFK010000060.1:0-5172 GCA_964579185.1 Microcaldota archaeon | reverse complement strand
AGGTATATAAATATGAATTATGATATAAAAAGGGTTGTCATGAAAAGTGCATATAGATTCAGGGCGTATCCTTCAAAGATACAGCGATATACTCTTAATCGTCAGATGTTCCTCTCAAAGGAGGTCTACAACCTTCTTCTTGAAAAGTCGAGGACATACTATAAAGATACTATGAAAACGCTTACTGAATATAGAATGAATGTTTGGATTACCCAGTTGAAAAAAGAAAGACCAGAATTTGCCGAATTGCATTCGCAAGTCCTCCAGAATATCTCAAAGAGAATATCCGATGCCTACGGGTCATTCTTCCGAAGATGCAAGGAGAAGAAATCAGGGAAGAAAGTCAAAGCAGGCTTCCCAAGATACAAGAGATTTGTCTCATCATTGACATACCCTCAATCTGGGTTTGATGTCGAGAAGAAAAGAGTATCGCTATCAAAGATAGGCAGGATAAACTTTGTCAATCACAGGGATATAGAAGGAAAGATAAAGACATGCACAATCAAGAAGATAAAGTCAGGAGAGTGGCACATGACATTCTCAGTTGAGAAAGAGGGCATAATCCCATTCTCCAACGGAAAGCCTGCCGTTGGGATAGACCTCGGCATAGAGAGATATGCAACCTTTTCTGATGGTTCAGTATCAAAGAATGTTAAAATAACCAGACACCAGAGAAGCCATCTGAGAAATCTGCAAAAAGCAGCCTCACGGAAGAAGAAGGGTTCGCAGAATAGGAAGAAAGCGGGCAGGAAGTCTGCCGCCTATTCAGAATACATCTCTAGAATCAGGGAAGACTTTCTGCATAAACTTTCCTGCAATCTCGTAAATTCATACTCATTCATTGCATACGAAGACCTGAACATCGCAGGGATGATGAAAAATCATCATCTCGCAAGGTCGGTTCAGGAATCTTCATGGGGCAATTTCATCCGATACCTCTACTACAAGGCTGAAAGTGCTGGTTGTAGGGTTGTAGGAGTGAACCCCCAATATACATCGCAAACATGCAATGAATGCGGGAACGTGCAGAAGATGCCCCTGTCGCAGAGAACATTCCTATGCGGAGAGTGCGGTATGTCAAGAGACAGGGACATCAATGCCTCGCAGAATATACTCGAAAGGGCTACCGAAGGACATTCGGGAAGTGAAGCCTCTGGAGACGACGTAAGACATCCTGCAAATGGTGCGGTTGCCACTGAAGGAGGAACTATACTGGTGGCATCATGACAACCATCATAAGCCACCTTGGAAGCCCACACTCTTCAGAGAGGTGGGAGGATGTCACTCTCAATGGCTGTGATAAGACATGCCGAATCCCGGGACAGATGACATGAAACTGCAATCCTCGCTTGAATTCCTGTCAAGCTATAGCTTCCTCCTGATACTTATTACACTTGCCATAAGTGCAGTGGTGTTGATATCAGCATTCACCAGGAATGTGACGTCTGCGCAGTGCGCCCCGTTCGGCGGAGTATCTTGTAGCTTCGCTGACTTTTACTATAACTCAAGCAGCGGAAACTCACTTCTTACTCTTTCCATAGCCAACGCGCAGGACGCTCCGCTGAACATAAGCAACATCAGCATAAGCATAAGCAATGTAGCATATATCGGGAGTTGTGCGCCAAGGATGCTTTATCAGGGCAGCAAGGCGACATGCGCTGCAATACTCCCTTCCATACCATATACCGTAAATATGCATACCGGTTTCTACACACTGAATGCAAGGTACTGCGCAGGCATCTATACCCCCGGATACGGCAGCGAATGCACAGCAAATGTCATATACAGGGGCACATTCACGGCTTACCAGCAGCTAAAAAATATACTGGTATTCAGCGTTGCCGGAGGACTTGGAAACAGCACTGCGCCTCTCGCGCCTTATCAGACTGTGCCAGCTATGCCTTCAAGCTATACTGTTGTGCAGAACGGAGAATGGACATCAACGAGCGGCACCTTTTTTGGATACGCGTATGGCTCCGGCACTAACATAGGGTTGCAGCGCCTTGCCATCACAGTCTTTCCGTTCCCGCAGGGTCTTTCTATGCTTGGAAAGACCGTTGCCTGTTCGGCACCTTACAACTCAATGCTTTCTACAGCATATACAATCCTCTATGTGCCCTCTTCAGAGACGCTCAATGTGAGTGCGTACACAAACAATGCAATAGAAGTATATTACAAGGCCGCTTCAGCGTCTGTATGGGCCAGCGTTTTCGGAGGAACGCTCTGGTCAACAGGCACAGCCGAATCGAATTCACTTATTTCGTTCTCCCCCGGGCTGTATGATCTAGCAGTCGAATGGTCAAACGGCTGCGGCATTCCCCTCCAGGCCTTCAGGCTGGAAAAAATATAACTATAGCTCTTTAGTATAAGCATCTACTGGCAGCCCTTCATATCTCAGCGCAGCCTCCCTGACTGCACGCAGTGCAAGGGTGGCACAGTGCATCCTCGCAGGTCCCGGACTTATATTTATAAGTTTAAGGAGGTCATTCACGCCCATGCTCTCTACCTGGCTAAGCGCCTTTCCCTCAATGGAATCAAGCAGGATATCGGCAGAACCCATTGATATTATGCATCCTGTGCCACTGAATCCGGCCTTAGCCACCTTTCCATCCTCTATTTTAAGGTGCACGTCTATCTTGTCACCGCATGATATATTCTCCTCGTGTACGCTTATTACATCGGCACCTTTCACTGCCGTCTTATGGCGCGGATGCTCATACGCATAGATGAGCGTTTCAATGTATATGCCAAGGTCTGCCATCTCTCTCACGCACAGAAGCTCCAGCCCCCAGGAGAGGTTTAAATGCCGGATAGACGAGCCTGCCTAAGGCATTACCCGCACCGCTTAGGTATCAGAGGCCACGATAATATAAAGCTGCCTGCATTATAAATATCTTACGTGGGAGACTTTCCAGTGTGATCAAGTGGTGCCATTTGAATCTGGAGCCGGATGCGTCATTATAGACACAAGCTCTATCCTTTTCGGCCTCTCAAACAGGAAGGACGTCTTTCAGGCCATACGCTATGAACTGCCTGGCGCCAGGCTTCTTGTTTCAAGAGGAACCATCAGAGAGATTAGGCACGCGAAAGCTGCGGCCGCACGCAGATCTTCCTCTGCTGCACTCTCCCTGATCAGGGTTCACAGAGTGGCTATCGCAAATGACGCTTCGCATGTCGATTCATGGATACTGCATACAGCCCACAAATACGGCTGTGCAGTCTGCACAAACGACACCGGGCTGAAGGCAAAGCTGCGCAAGAGAGGCATAACCGTCTTTAGCATATCAAGGGCAGGCACATTGCGGTGAGCCTGCATAACCCCCTCATCTGCACCGGAGAGGCATACTTCTTTGGAATGCGTTCAGCATGCAACAAACCACTTAATATATTAACCTTTTCTGCATACTTTTTATGTTACTTGCAGCATAATGCAGCAGTTAACGGTGATTTTCTGTATTATATGTATACAATCAGAGACAGGATAAGCATACCGCCTACGCATTTCGGAGAAGACATAGAGAGTGCAGCAGAGACGATACTGAGGTCAAAGTATGAACGGATTCTTGATAAAGACGTGGGGATAGCCTTGGCTGTTTTCAATGTGAGGGAGATAAGCGACGGGATTATAATGCCAGGAGATCCATCAACGCATTATGATATCACATTCGACCTTCTCGCGTTTAATCTTGAGGTAGGCGAGATAGTGACAGGGGAGATATCAGAGCTCGCAGACTTCGGCTGTTTCGTGAGGCTCGGTCCAATAGACGGGCTTGTGCATCTTTCACAGATAACAAACGACTATATAAGCTATGACAGGAAAGCGGGTTTCTTTATACTAAAAAACACAAAAAGGAACATAAAGAAGGGTGATGTGGTATACGCGAAGGTCTCTACCATAAGCCTCAAGAACAACATAAAAGACACAAAGATAGCACTTACCATGAGGCCCGAAGGGCTTGGTAAATACGAATGGCTTAAAGAGCCCAAGCAGCCTGAGAAAAAAGGAACTGGAAAGGCGAAGGCAGCAAAGTTCCAAAGACGCAGAGGTTGAATTAGATGGAAAAAGCGTGCAGGATCTGCAGAGTCATAATAGCGCAGGGCGAGGTCTGCCCAATCTGCGGAGCGTCAAACCTCACTACGAAATGGAACGGCTATGTAATAGTGCTTGACAGCGAGAAATCGGAGCTCGCCAAGAGGCTGGGCCTTAAGGTAAACGGTACATATGCCTTAAACATAACGGCAACATGAAAATGAGCAACACAGCGCCTCTGGCAAAGTCAGGATTCCTGTCTATCAGGCTTATCTTCCTGCTTCCTCTCCCTTGAATATTCCTCCTCGACAACAATCTTTTCAATGTCCAGATACCTGAACAGCGCAGCTACGAGCGCAGCCTTGTCTATGAGATACTGCTCCCTTTCCTCTACACCGCTGCCAAACCTCAGCTTCAGAGTCTTCCCCTGCACCTCAACAGCATCGGGCTTAAGGCTATACGATTCAGAGAGGGCGAAGCTCTTCTCTCCCTCGCCTTCTATCTTCTTCACTACTTTTATCTCTGATATTATCTTCTCCCCGGCAAGCGGATGGTTTGTATCAACGACCACCCTTCCAGAATTAACGCTCTTCACAGTTGCAAGTACTCCGTCAAGGTGTATCTGCATCCCCGGCTCAGGCTCTATATCCTTTTTCCTGAAGTCTGTAAGGCGCATCACTTTGACAAGGTCGTTTTCCCTAAGCCCGAATGCCTCTCCGGGTTCAAGCACTACCTTCTTCGTCTCTCCCATATCCATGCCGCTTACAGTCATGGCTATGCCTTTGAGCGTATCATCCTTGCCTAAGATCACAAGGCGGGGCGCGTATCTTGCATCCTTGTCATATATGCTGTTCTTCTCCGCAAGTTCCTTGCTTGTGGTGCTCATCAGCATATTGTCAGAAGCCCTCCATATGCTATATTCTATCTCAACAAAATCTCCTTCGGCGAAACCCATAACATCACTAATTACATTATAATATATGCACCACGCCATGCAGGCAGCAAAACGCTGGCCCATCTCAGCTGAACACCAGCAGCATTTCTGTATTGCCGTACAAAGATATTTATGGCTTTACAGGTTTATGTGACATCCTACTATGTCGATTTGACTGCAGCAGAACGCCGCAGCCAATAATGTTTCC
>CAZOFK010000059.1:0-5174 GCA_964579185.1 Microcaldota archaeon | reverse complement strand
ATCCGAAATAGACCTATCTTGTATTGTGCGCAAAGGTATTTATTGCTTACAGAATAATACATGCGTTGATATGCATGAGAATGCCTGCCGCCTGCCTGCTCTCTTCAGGAATGGAGAGTGAGAGGCTTTTAGCGCACGCCTCGGGCCTTTCCGGAAAGAAGGGTTTTATACTGCTTCTTAATGCTGGCTTTGATACCAAAAGGCTTCTTCCCTCGTATCTTAACGCACATGTAAGGTGCGAGGAAGGCATAGCAAGGGCAGGGCATGAAGCCATGGAGATGCTTCTCCTTGCTGCAGGTGAGCGCGACATACGCGCTGCAATAATGAAGTGCGGCATCAGGAATTCAGGTGCATTTATAGTATTTGCGACCTCAAGGGCACTGCTTTATGCCTTTCGCAGCTCAACGGGCTCGCGTATCCTCAAGGATTACAGGCTCAGCCTCGATCCGGAGATATCTGCAGGCATTGCCGCGTATGCCATTGATGCCGAGTAGTCAGAGAAGGCGCGCAAAAAGATAACTGCATGAAAAGCCCAGGATGGCTGTTGCGCTCCATGTTGCGAGTATTAGCATAGCAGGCTTCCTGAGGAGCAGCCTTGTCTTGTAGGTAAGGGCTGTGCCGTAGAGTCCTGCCGTAAAGGTCTGCGTATTTGAGAGGGGAAGCGAGACAAGCGTAGCAACTTCAACAAAGATGACAGAGGTAAGCTGAGTGGCTATGGCGTTGATATATCTCATCGGCAGTATCTCTTCGCCCAGCGTTCTCACCTCGCCTGAACTTAGGAGGAGGGCGCCGAGAGCTATGGCTATGGCCATACCAGCCGCTGCTGTTGCGCTGGGCGGTATAAGCGCATATATTATGCCTATAGTGTTTGCGCCGAGAGTGAAAGCCGCGGAGAAGGAGAGGAGTATAAGCAGTATTCTGATGCCGCTAAGCTCGCGCCAGATCCCTCTTTTAAGCATACGCCTCTGCATCAGACGCATGAGCAGGAAAGGCAGGAGCATTGAGAGAAGGGCTATGAGCAGCCAGAACATGAGCAGTTCTGCTGCGAAGTGCCATCGCACGGCTGCGCCTGAGCTCAGGCCTGCGCCCAGCAGAGAGACCATGAGTATTATTGAGAGAGACTGGGGAACCTTAAGCATGTGCGCTATCACGAAGATGAGTATGGCTGTGAAAAGCGCTGCGAATGCAACCTGAGCGCTTATGGGATATGTTAATGAGTATATGCCGCTTCTTACAAGGCCTCCCTCGAGGAGGAAGCCTGAGACATAGCCTAGCGCGGCTACTGCCACTGCATGCCTCTTCCTTAGCATCCTCGCTGAGATGAGAGGGCCTGCGCATACACTCAGATTATTGCCTGCGACAAGCGCTGCGAGGAAAAGCGCAATTGCGAGCAGGTATATGTTGAGCATGTGTACCAGCATGACTGATTTATGTCTCAGCTTATTATAGAAAGCATTATGCCCATGAATACGTCTGCAGAGTCTTCGCATCCGTCTAGTATGTCGTCTGCAAGGTGCGCTGCTTCTATGATGTGATAGAAGGTTTTGAAGCTCAGGCCTGAAGTGTAGGCAAAATCAAGGAGAGAGTCCTTCAGTGAATCGCCTTCGCGCTCGAGCGCTTTTATCTTCAAGCGCACCCTGCGTATGCTGCCTATCCTGTCCAGGGTGTGCATATTGTAGAGCAGAGTGAGTGCCTCCCCCGAGAGCTCGGACATGTCCTTCAACTGCTTGGTTGTGTACTTGGCGGCCTTCTTCTCGCGTATCCCATACCTGAGAAGCTGCCGTGAAAGGTTGAATATGGAGTCAACTATGTCTGTTTCTGTTGAGATCATGCGCGTCATTCCGTATATTAGATTAGGCGCGACAGCTCCCGACGTTATAAGGTTAGATACCCTGAATGCTTCGCTGGCAGCTTCTTTCTCGAGCCTGCGCAGCTCGTCGAGCGATCCTCCACCAGATATGATCCTTGCCAGTATCTTGTTAGCCTTTATGGCTATGCCATCTATCTCCCTGCCCTGCGCAAGAATGCTCTCTTCGGAATTCCTGAAAATGCCTAGGTTCATGGACAGACCTTCTCACTCTTTTGACTCAATGTTGAATATATCGCGTATGCACATTGCCTTTTTGGGCCCTATCTTCTCCACTTCTGAGAGCTCGTCTATGCTTGCATTTGCAACGTTCTTCACGCTGCCGAAATGCCTTATAAGATGAGAGGCCAGCCTGGGGCCTACGCCTGGAAGCGAGCAGAGAACGAGGCTCTGGGCCTGGTAGAAGGTGTACGCCTTCTTCTTGCCCTTCAGCCTAAGCTCCCTCTTTTCCTTATACCGCTCCATTTCAGCGAGCCTTGAAAGTATGTATGCAGTATCCTCTGCGTCGTGCGAAGGCATCACAAGAATGTTGTAATCTGTGTAGAGCCTTGAGAGGGCCCCTAGAAAAGCGTTCCTTTTTACGATAGCCTCAGATTCGCCTTCAAGTATTATTATGGGCTTGGCGAAGCTCCTGCTAAGCCTCTCCGCCTGCTCAAACAGCCTTGAGTCTATTATTGACATCTCGAAGTCCCTGGCTGTTTTGCGCTCCACGCACATCCTGTCAGAGAGTATATAGTCCCCAACAGGGAGCTGTGAGAATGATATATCAATATCCATGCTTAGCAGACCCTCTATAAGCTCATCGTTCCTTTCGCGGTTGTCTATGATGATACTTAGAGGGCGCATGGCCAAAACACCGGGCATTAGATGCCCATCAATATGAAGGCTTTGCAGACCTAAATGCTATCTCTGCAGAGATCTTTTCAAGGAAGGCGCTGAGCGCAATGCCGTGAGCCTGAGTGCCTGCCCTGCTTCTGATTGTTACTGTGCCGTTCTCTTCTTCCTTCTTGCCTACAACGAGGATGTAGGGCATCTTCAGCGAGATGGCCTCGCGTATCTTGTATTCGAGGGTCTTGTCGCTTACGTCAAGCGTGACCCTTATCCTGCCCTTCCTGAGCTCTTCGTATATCTTCCCTGCATATTCGTTTGAATGCTGTGATATCGAGACTATACTGACCTGTGTTGGAGAGAGCCAGAGCGGAAGCTTGCCCTGATAGTGCTCCACGAGCACTGCGAGGAAGCGCTCTATGCTGCCGAGTATAGCCCTGTGTATCATCACCGGGGTCTTAGCAAGGCCGTCTTCGCCCGTATACTCTAGGCTGAAGCGTATGGGCTGCTGGTAATCAAGTTGTATTGTGGCGCACTGCCAGTATCTGCCTAGCGAATCAAGCACATCGAAGTCTATCTTAGGACCGTAGAAAGCACCCTCCTTCTCCTTGAGCTCGTACTGTATGGCATTTGCATCAAGGGACTCTCTGAGAGCGTCTGTGGCCCTCTCCCAGAGCTTCTCATCTCCCATATGGTTATCAGGTATTGTTGAGAGCTTTGCTCTGAATTCCATGCCGAAGGTTCCGTATACCTCCTTTACCATCCTGAGCAGGCTCGTTATCTCCTCCTTAATCTGGTCTTCCCTTATGAAGATATGCCCGTCATCCTGCGTTAGCTCCTTCACCCTGAAAAGCCCTGTTACAACGCCAGAAAGCTCCTTGCGGTAAAGCCTGTCGAAGATCGCAGTCCTGAACGGAAGGTCGCGGTAACTCCACTTCCTTGATTTGTATATGAGTATGGTGGAGGGGCAGTTCATGGGCTTCAGGCCAAGTCTGCCGAGGTCAGTATCGAATATGAACATGTCTTCGGCGTAGTGTTCAATGTGGCCGCTGACATGCCAGAGCGCCACGTTTGAGACTGAGGGTGTGCTCACCTCCTCATAGTTGTACTCTTCCTCTTTATCACGCATGAATTTGACGAGTTCTTTGTAGATGACATAACCGTTTGAATGCCAATAGACCATGGCAGGAGAAACCTCCTGGAAGCTGTAGTAGTCAAGTTTCTCCCCTATTGTCCTGTGGTCTGTTGCAGGCAGGCCAGCCCAGTTGCTCTTCCTGACTATAGAGGTGTTAAGGCTCACTGGCTTTGCCTTCTGATATACCTTGCTTTCGCTGCTGTCCCCTACATAGGAGCGCGCCTGCTCTGCAAGCGGATGCCCCTTTATGTCAAGGCTGAGCTTTTTGTTCCAGCCGAACGGCGCCTTCCTGACATCTATGCCTTCTCTTACCTGCTTATACATATATTCGAGCAGCGCCATTGCTGTCTTGGGATCGGAGAGCGTGCTGCTGAGGTGCGCAAACGGATATATGACAAGTCTCTTCCTGTCAAGCTTCTTCATGAACTCTTCAGTATCCTTTACTGCCTTTAACGCCATTGCTTCAGTATCTCCCTGCTCCACACTTACGAATATGACAAGTGTATCATCTATCGATACGCTCTCCTTTTTCACGTCTTCGTATAAGCTTGCCTCGGGACGCACAGGAGTATAGGTTATTCTGTCAACATCTAGTTGGAGGATCCTCATTCCGGCACCATTTGATGGTTAGACCAGTCTAGGATAGACAGAAACAGCAATATATACCTTATCTATGCCTGTCCGCAGATACCGAAAAACTGCAGTATGTGAAGACACGCCTGCGTTATGCTATGCCCGATGGCGCTGGTGCATCCGGATTACGCTTCTACCGCTTTCCTGTTTCTTCCTGCACCTTCTGCAGTATCCTCATGAACTCCATTGCCTTCGTCTGCTCCACTCCGTTGATGCTCCATGTGTCCAGCACCGAGCCCATGCCCTCGGACCCCCTCAGGCGCAAGTGTATTGTTGCGAAGATCTTTCCGCGTGCAACGTCCATGCTTATTATATGGTTGTAGTAGACTATGCCTATGTCCGTACTAGAGAGGATGTTATGCTTTGCGTGAAGACCCCAGAAAGAGTAGTGTACAACCAGTATGCGCCTGTCAGTGGCTACGATACTGTCTGGCGAGAGTGACGAAAGATAACTCTGCCTGAGCGCGCCAAGTATCTTCTCTTCGCTTGAGAGCAAAGGCCTCAGTTCTTCGGCTGTGCGCACGCCTACCCAGTCATGGCTCAACCCGAACGGATACCCAATAATGTATTCCCCACTTAACCACCCTATTATAATTGTACGAACTTACGTATAAACCTTTCCTTTGATTGCTTTTACTTTGTGTGACTCTTTCTGATTGACCCGAATTTCGATTAGCAATCCATAGCGAGAAACCCCACATCATTTATGGG
>CAZOFK010000058.1:0-5321 GCA_964579185.1 Microcaldota archaeon | reverse complement strand
CGCTTTCATCCCGCCCATAAATGATGTGGGGTTTCTCGCTATGGATTGCTAAATACAACATACGCTTTCAAATCCACATGTGCAAGCCTGTCTCATATATTAAATAAAGCGCAAGAAATAAGAATGGTGAAGTTGCAGCAGCGCTGGACATCAACTATAAAATCATCCGATTTAACAACGTGAGCAGAGCTCCTACATGCTTTAGCGGCAGGATGAAAGCGAACCGGGCTCTTCCGAGAAGGTTTATAAATATGTCCTAAGCAATCCCTACTATACTGCGCTTCATACAGTGCACGCATTGCGCGAATAATCTCGCGGCAGGATGGATGGCATGAAGAAGAGGATTCAGAGCGGCATAGAAGGCATAGACAAAATGATATACAGCGGCATACCTGAAGGGAGCCAGATAATGCTCGCAGGAGGTCCCGGCACGGGCAAGACTCTCTTCACATTCGAATTCCTCTACAGGGGCGCACAAAAGGGCGAAATAGGCCTCTTTTTCTCATTTGAGGAATCTATAAACGACATAGTGGATAATGCGAAAGGGGCATTTTCGGAATTCAAGGACATAGACAAGCTCATAGATGAAAAGAAACTCATACTGCAGGGGCTCGGCGAGACTAAGCCCTACATGCAGAAAGACGTCGATGGCTCGCAGTACACATTCGGCAGGATGATAACAGAGATAGAATCTATGATCGAATCCACTAAAGCAACGCGCCTGGTCCTCGATTCAATATCACCGATGAAGCTCTTCGTAAAGGATCCATTCGAGTACAGGAGCATATCGATGGATCTTGTAGCAGTATTGCGCAGGTTGGGCATGACCTCTATAGTGACCATAGAGATAGAAACACCTGAGAAGAGGAGGCTTCTCTTCCAGCCGGAGTTCTTCCTATATGACGGTCTCATAATAATGTACACAAGCGGCAATGTCAGCGAGATAAGCACACCCACACTCGAGATACTCAAAATACGCGGCTCAGAACACAGCCGCGCCACTGTCCCATACAATATAACCAAGAACGGGATAGAGCTGCTTCTTATGCATGAGGAGAAAGTCTGATAGGCTACGCGTTAGCCGCAGCCGAGCCATGCATTATCATATGTTGTTGAGCCTCAGCTTCAGCTCCTCAGCGTTGAGCTTTGTGGTAAGCAGTGGTATGTGCTCTATCTGCGAGATTTTTATTGCAAGCCTGTCTACTGTATCGAGGTTCTGTATAACTACTATCCTCGGTTTTATAGGTGCGATCCTAACAACGACCATCGGTGACCTTCCGGTGCTGACTTGGTCAAAGATGAATGCGCGCTCATTTGTGGTGCCGAAGAGCCTCGGATACTCTGCAGGTGAGATCTCAAGTATGACTCTAAGGCTGTCTATAAGGGTGTATCCGAAGAGCTTTATAGAATCGAGGTAATTCGGATTAGCCACGATCTTTGCATCGATCATCCTGGCGAAATCTATGCCGCTTATAGGGGACACGAAGTCGTGTATGAAGTAAAAGGAGCCGTTTTCGCTCTTAGTAAATTTCTGCAGGTTCCTTATTACCTCGCCTCCGCGTTGCTCGTCTATGACAAAGAGCGCATTTATAAACCTCTTGATTATGCCTACCCCGGGGCTAGCCCTCCTGTTGCCTTCGTAATCGCTTATGGTTGATGTAGAGATCTTCAGATATCTGGCAAGCTCGATTTGCGATATGCCGAAAAGTTCGCGCCACTTCTTCATTGTGCCTCCAGGCGTCTCAGAAAGTGTGATCTCTCCGGCTATCCTTTCCTGTAAACTATCCATTATACCACATCTGCTCACTTGCCTGGGTCTAATCCTGGAACAAGCCTAAGTCCTACACTCATATTCGGCGCGAAAGGCATATATTCGTTGCGTGCCAGACCCTGATGCGACATTTGTCATACTCTCTTCTTGGCATGTCTCACAGCCCTGCGCCTTCCCCTGACTCTGCTTTTCCTGCGCGCCATCTTCCTGTAAATCTTCTCAGCCTCAGTATCCCTTTCCTTCTCCCCTGCTTTCTTATTTCCGAGTATGAACGAGAGTATACTGATAATGACGCCTGTCAGGAAAAGAAGGCCAGAGGCGACGCTCTGCCATGCGAAGGCGCTTTTCACATACGCGTCTGAAGAGACTCTCGGCAGGTATATGGCAGTATAGCTTATGTTTGCATACTCAGTGCCTTTATTGCTGTATATGATGTAATAGGTGGCATTCGCCGCAGGTATGGTCCCGTTTATCGTATACGAAGGCGGCGGAAAGCTTATTGTGCTGTAGTTCTTGGTATATGGAAAAACCCCTAATGTCGAATTGCTGAAGACCTCCATGACCCCCTTACCCTCCATGATACCCGCCAGCGCCGATATCCTGCTCGAGTTGCTCAGGTAAGGCTCTATGCTGTTGAATGCCGTGCTGTTCAGGAGGTAAAAATCGACTGGCGCGCTAGAGTAGTAAAGCAGCAGAGGACTCTCACTCGAATTCACATTAAGGCTCACATATATGCTTGAACTCGGATGCAGCGCAAGCCCTTCGTGGTCGGTAGTGGCAGCTCCATTAAAGGCAGAGGTGTACGCTGTGCCGCCTATTATGGCGCTTAAAAGCATAAGCAGTATACCTACCACGAGCATTTTCTTGTTCAGCATGAAGATCCCAACAACGCGCAAAGCACTTTATTATTGACACTCATCAATAATAATCTTATGGCATAAAGTATGTATGGTCACAATGAAGGGTAATCTCGAAGGCTCCCAGGAAAAGCTGCGCCTTTATCTAGCTATCACAATACTGCTTGCCGTCTTCGCAGTA
The DNA here is from genome assembly GCA_964579185.1 of Microcaldota archaeon. Taxonomy (GTDB): domain Archaea; phylum Micrarchaeota; class Micrarchaeia; order Micrarchaeales; family CABMGC01; genus JAJYIA01. The sequence goes on along the minus strand of CAZOFK010000058.1, from coordinate 2,512 downwards.
GCCTTATATCTTATCACTCCAAACACTAGGACGAAATCAGGATGCCTTTCCTTCCTTACGCCCACTGCAAGATACTCATGTCTCGGACACCTTGCTTTATCCACGCGTAACGCTACGCTCTGCAGCATAATGCCAGTTGCATACGCTGACAGCTGCTATAAAGCAGTAGGTACCGAGACCTTAAACTACAGCATATGTGCAGGCATACACGATCCAGGCTATGCCGCCTCCTGCGCCGAGAGCATTGCTAATACAACAGGCAGCGCCAAGCCGTGCAGCGTGCTTAATGGGACATACAGGAACGGGTGTGTCGCCACCTCAGCAGTAAAGCTGTTGAATGAAAGCTACTGTGCATACGCATCAAACGCAAGCGCAGCAGAACTCTGCAGCTCTGCCGTAGGCGTAGCCCTCTCTGAGAAATCAGGGAATGCCTCATACTGTGCAAGTGTGAATAACTCAATAGACCCGGCCGTAACAGGCAGCATACTGCAGTATTCAGGCGCATCAGGATACACTCTAGGAAACATCAGCACGGCGCTGGGCACTCCCCTGAGCTACCTGGAATACGGATCAGGATTTAACTTGAGTGCAAGGGACATCTGCTACCTAAAGCTGGCATCAAAGCTTCACAACGGTAGATACTGCAGCTACATATACAACGCATCCGCAGCAGGCATATGCAACTCAACATTTGCATCAGCGGCCTCTGTGGCGAATACCAGCGCTGCCAACTATACCCAAATGCTCAACGGCTGCTCTCAGAAGAGCGTCTATATGAACAGCAACTATTCGACGCTCTGCACAGAGAGCGTGCTCCTGTACAAGGCCATAGAGACAAGGAATGCAAGCGTATGCAAGGAATTAGGCATAAATCTAAGCTCAACCTGCTATACGAATCTAGCGCAGACGTATAACGATAGCCAGTACTGCAGCTACATAACCAATGCCAGTGAGAACAGCGCATGCGTCTTCGGCGTGCACAACAATCTCTCGGCCATAACTCCATACTCATAAAAAGGTATCGCATGGAAGGCGTAATTGTCTGTATAAAGCATAATAGCAGGGTGCCCATTTATTATGTCGGAAGTATCTCTGACAGTGCCATTCTACTCCACGCTGCCGAAAGCGCCATAAATACAGGGATAGGCGAGCTGGTAGCATCGGAAGGAGGTAGAATAACCAAGGTAAAAGACTTCGGTGCAGGCGCATACGCATATTTATCCAGGCTCAGACACATGGCAGAAGAGCACGCCGAGAAGTCCCTTAAGCCAAAGCCCTTTGCTCTCGGTATAGAAGGACTCGATGCTGCAACAGAACGCATGTGGCATGCACTGAGAGCCGCTGCGGCTCTCTTTCTCAGGAAGCTTCTCCTAGGTGCGCCGATAATAGTGAGATTCCACAACGATGCGGACGGTTCAAGCGGAGCCTACTCAATACACTCAGGCATGAAAGGCTTTATTGCAGACCCTAAAACAAGCAATGTCATCTGGATCATGCATAAAGGAGTCTCATACTCTGTTTATGACGCAGAATCTGACAGGCTCATCCTCAATTCATACGAATCAGTGGAAAAGCCCCTTCTCCTAATAATAGACTTCGGTACCACCCAAGAGAGCAGCCGCGGCATAAGCAAGGCCCTCGAGCATGCGGATATGATAGTGCTTGACCACCATCCTCTGCCAGAAGGCTTTTCAGGAGAGAATATAAGCTATTACATAAACCCCTGGATTTTCGACTCTGATTCAAACTACACAGCAGGGATACTCTCAAGCATGTTTGCAAGGGCATTCTCAGACATATCGAATCACGATATGGAGTGCGCCTCTCTAATAGGCGACCACAGCATATATGCAAGCAACTGCAAAGAAGGCAGTGAGAGAGCGATGCTGCTCGACCTTGTGACGAGCGAGGCAAGGGTCACAGGTCTCTCATCAGCATGGGGCATAACTCCGCAGTACATAGACAGCATACTGAACGACAGGCAAAAATACGATGAACTGCTTAGGTATGCCAAGACAAGGCTTGACGACACTCTCAGCCTTTCACTGAAGAAGCTCAAGGCATACTCAGCGGGAGGCGTGAAGATATACCTGCTGGATTACGACTCTGTGCGCAGCGAGAACACAGGCTTTCCCCTGCCCGGCAGGTTCGCAACAAAGCTGCTCGATACGATAAAAGGCATCGACGCCTCAGAGTGCATACTTATACTGCATATGGGGCAGTACATCTCAATCAGGGTGAGCGCAGGCATAGGCGAGAAGGTGCAGCTACTTGGCATGATAAACGAGCTGAGGGAGAGGCACGCTTCAGCGATAGAGAGCGGCGGGGGCCACAGGAATGCAGCAAGCATAAAGGTTTCAGCATTAGACTCCAAGAAGGCTGTACTGCAAGACCTTGTAGCTATGGCAAAGAAGGCCCTCGACGTGTGAGGGCAGGAACGAGACGCGCCTAAAAACAGAATAAGGAATCAAGTATAAATAGATATAACATGGATATATGCTAATCAAAGGCC
>CAZOFK010000057.1:0-5428 GCA_964579185.1 Microcaldota archaeon | reverse complement strand
TGATTTTGTATTATGCTATGCTCTCGTAGACCTCTGCTGCGCCGCGCAGCAGTATATATGCAAGTAGAAGTGTGACAAGCACATATCCTATATATGCAGGATAGCCCCAGATATATGCCAGCGCAAGGTACGAGAAGGCTGCGAATTTCACAACGTTTATGCCTCCCCTGCCTATGCTTGAAGAGTATATGACCTTTGCGAATCTAGTCTTTAGCTTCGACGATGTGCCTTTTGCGCCCATCAGGGCATCTACAAATGAGTGCCGTATCACGACTATGAAGAGCACGAAGAGAGGTATGGCATGCACATAGGTGAACGTTATCCAAAAGACATACTCGACGACCCTGTCTCCGGCGATATCCATCCTCGGACCGAACCTGAACCGCTCGGATACCTTATGCTTAAATGATTTCACGTACGCAGCTGACTTCCCTGAGCCAGCGGCATATTTCAGGTATGTTATAATACCCACCCTGCCTTTGCTTATATCCCTTACAGCAAGGTAGCCGTCGAATGCGTCAAGCGCCAGTGTGAAGCCTATGAGCAGTATTATGGCTATGGGGCTGAACCTCGCTATTATCAGGTATGCTATGATTATTGCAAGCAGGGCCCTGAAAAGGGTTGCAGCATCTGCCGATCTCATTGCCTCTCCTGAAGATATGCCCTTGTGAATCCCATGCCACTTATATTATTATACATGTTTATACATCTTTCTTTGTTTGCCTCCATCCCTGAGGATGCGTGTCTGGCGCACGAATGTTAAATTTTCAAGGCTCTCGCGCATGATCTTCGCTATCATTATAAGAATTTTATGGTTGCATACTCTTATTTAAGAAGGAGAGGACGCGAGGGGCGTTGTTTTTATGCTTAATCTGAATCCTATTGAGGAGGACATCCTAGCCTACTGGAAAGAAAAGGGGATCCCGGAAAAGGTAAGGGAGAAGAACAGAAATGGAGAACACTTCTACTTTCTCGACGGTCCCCCGTATGTCACAGGTGAGCTCCACCCGGGCCAGATCTGGGTGAAGAGCGTAAAGGATATATTCATAAGGTACAGGCGGCTTAACGGCTACAACGTGCATGACAGGGCGGGCTACGATGTGCACGGCCTTCCTATAGAGCATAAGGTTGAGGAGTCCCTGAAGCTCGGCTCAAAGCAGGACATAGAAAAGAAGGTAGGCGTGGAGAACTTCATCAGCTATTGCAGGGAGTATGTTGACTCGCTCATACCGAAGATGGAGCGCGATTACATAAGATTTGGCGTTTCGCTTGACTTTGCCAATGCATACAAGCCTTACAACGATATATATATAGAAAAGGCGTGGGGCATATTCAAGAGGGCGAGTGAGAACGGCTACCTCTACTCTGGGCTTAGGCCTATGCTATACTGCCCTAAGTGCGAAACGGTACTTGCGCAGGGTTCGCTTGAGGTTGAGTATTCAGATGAGAAAGACCCTTCAATCTTTGTTGCGTTCAGGGTGGATGCGGAACGCTCTAGGACCCACTTGAAGCTTGATGCTGAAGCCTATCTTGTGGTATGGACAACAACGCCGTGGACCCTTCCTGCGAATATGGCCGTGGCTGCAAACCCTAAGGAGCTTTATGTAAGGGCGAGGATACGCGGGAAGAGCATGATACTTGCGAAGAGCAGGCTTGATGAATTCGTCGCCATCCTGAATGAGAGCGCGATTGTTGAGGAAGAATTCTATGGGAGTGAGATGGAGGGCCTTCATTACGTCCACCCGCTTGAGAAAGAGGTGCCGATGCAGGAATCTTTCAGGATACACCATAAGATCATACTTACAAAAAAGCTTGTCTCTGCTGATGAAGGAAGCGGCCTTGTGCATATTGCGCCGGGGCACGGCTTTGAGGATTACGCCGTAGGCAGGGAGAACTCGCTGCCTGTATTCTGCCCTGTGGACCAGCATGCATCTTATACTATGGAGGCAGGAAGGTATGCAGGCATGAAAATACCTGAGGAGGCGAATAGGCGTATACTGGAAGACCTCAAGGCTAACGGCTCTCTCCTCGACTCTGGCATAGTGAAGCACAGTTACCCGCACTGCTGGAGGTGTAATACTAAACTTATATACAGGGCCACGAAGCAGTGGTTCTTCAGCGTGGAGAAGATGCGAAGCAAGCTCATAAGCGAGAACGGCAAAGTGGTGTGGCATCCTGAAGAGGCTGCGGCCTGGCAGCGTGATGTTCTTGAAGGCTCGCCTGACTGGTGCGTCTCAAGGCAGAGGTACTGGGCTACTCCGCTGCCTATATGGATATGCGAGAAGTGCGGCGCGTATGAAGTTATAGGCTCAAGGGCCGAGCTTAGAGAGAGATGCAGCGACAGGGAGCTGCTCGACTCGCTCAGGGAGCTGCACAAGCCGTACATAGATGGCGTGACACTAGGCTGCGCGTGCGGGGGTATAATGAAGCGCGTGAGCGACGTATCAGATGTATGGTTTGATTCAGGAATAGCGTTCGAGGCGAGCCTTTCTGATGACGAGTTCAGCTGCCTCTTCCCGGCAGCCTTCGTACTCGAGGGGAAGGACCAGCTGAGGGGATGGTTCTCATATATGCTCAAGAGCAGCGTGATGGTGCATGGAAGAAGTCCTTTCAGGCATGTTGTGATAGACGGGATGCTCATAGCTGAGGACGGCAGGGAGATGCACAAGCACCTCGGCAATTATATATCGATAGCTGAGCTGCTTAAGCTTACAAGCGCAGACGCGTTCAGGCTCTGGTGTTCGGGGCATACACAGTGGCTTGACCTCCAGTTTAAGAGGGAGGAGATAGCTGAGGCTGAGAAGGCCCTGAGCATACTATACAACATCTTCAACTTATTCAGCGAGTACACATCAGCCATAGGGTATATACCGGAGGACACATCGCCACCGCACCTTGCCGGAAGCAATGCTGAGGATATATGGATACTCTCAAGGCTGAACAGCCTTATAAAAGGGATAACAGGTGCTCTTGAAGGATATGACGTGAACAGAGCAAACGCTCTGCTGGGCCGCTTCCTTCTCGAGGACCTCAGCAGGACATACCTGAAGCTTGCCAAGAAAAGAATTTTATACAGTGAGAGAGATACGGCCAGGGCGGCAGTCAAGACCGTGAACCACGTCATGTACACGCTGCTCCTGCTGCTGGCACCTTTCATACCCTTCTCTGCGGAGCACCTCTATCTTGAGACCTATGGGAAGTATATGGAGGAAGAGAGCATTTTCATGAAAGAGTGGCCGAAGGCCACTGAGAAGTCAATCGATAAGGAGCTTGAGAAAGGCTTCGGGCTCGCCCTTGAGTCTGTGGCTGCCATTCTCGGAAGCAGGGAGAGGTCAGGCATCAGACTCAGATGGCCTTTGCAGAAGGCGACGCTTGAGGTAAACAGCGAGAATATTCAGCTTCTACTCAGGCACTTCTCTGGAATAATAGCGGATTACACAAACGTAAAAGAGATAGATGTAAGGCTCGTTGGCGCATTCAGGAATGAGGTAAGGCCCCTCTTTGCAAAGCTCGGCCCCGAGTTCAAGGAGAGAAGCGGCAGCGTTGCCGAGGCCCTGAGGAAGGCTGATGCAGAGGAGCTTTTATCTGCCGTAGGCAGCAGCGGCTACTATCTGCTCCATACAGAGTCAGGACCTGTGCAGGTAAACGCTGAGCACTTTACAGTAATTGAGAGACTTGAGAAGGAGAACGCAGTGCCGTTCAAAGGCGGCCTCGCGTATGTCGATACGAACATAGACAAGGAGCTTAGGGAGGAGGCGCTAATTAGAGAATTCGGAAGAAGGGTGCAGCTACTCAGGAAGGAGCTGAGGCTGAGGAAGCCTGACAGGATAAGATTGAATTATGTTGCATCGCAGGGACTCAGAGGCATGATAGAGAGGAACAAGAAGCAGATCATGAAAAATCTTAATGCCGCATTGCTTGAGAGCGGCGAAGGCAGAGGCACATTGAAGGAGTTCGAGATAGGGGATGAACCTGTAAGGATATGGGCAGAGAGTGTGCCTGGCAATAAGGTGCAGGGGAGCACAGGATAGAAATTTTAAAAAGCTATATCTCTTTTGTAGCGCTCTTGTAGCGCTTCCTCTGCTTGAGATCGCTCCAGCAGTCCTTGCATATGACTGCCTTCTCTGTTCTGCTTACCCTTTTGGAGCTCTTTACGCAGCTATTGCATATCTTCCTCTTGCAGTAGTTGCAGGCTTCATACTTGTATACATCTGCGCTGCATCTTTCACATATCATAAAATCACAAAGAATAAAGATCAGTGTCTCCTGAGCAGCGGGATGGAGAGCTTTCTTGAGCTATGCAGGTAGATCAGAGCTGCAACTATAATTAAGATCACGAAGAGCGCAATAATATATGTTATGTTTATACTTAATACCTGAGGTATCGTAGGGAATACGCCTGCAGGGCTTGCCTGTATAGGAGCATAGAACGAGCTGTATGATGAGAGATTCGGACCTATGCAGTATATCTTTCCAGACTCTGCGAAGCAGTCGGGGCTCAGCATCATAGAGGGATAAGAGGTGGACTTCCAGGCAGCTATGCCTGCGCTTGAGAGCTGCGCGTAATACGCGTTGAACAGGTATATGCCATTGGGTACTTGCGCGGAGAAGCAGTAGAGATAGCCGTTATATGCAGTGCATGGATTCTGCGTTGACTCTTGCAGTGGTACGGGATACGCACTTGTCAGATGCCACTGGTTTATGCCAGTGCTTGAGAGCTGCGCGTAATACGCATCTGAAGTGTTCCCTAAAGAATGCCTGCTTATGCAATACACATAGCCATTGTATGCAGAACAGGCGCTGCCTGCCATCTGCGAGTTAAGCGAGGTCTGATGCCATGTGCCTATGCCAGTGCTTGAGAGCTGCGCGTAATATGTGCCGATGCCTGAGCAGTATATATTGCCTGCGCTTGCAACGCAGACAGGATTGGTGACATTATGAGGGTAAGGCGTGGACTGATGCCAGGTTCCTATGCCAGTGCTTGAGAGCTGCGCGTAATATGTGAGGTCAGAACTGAGCAGTACATGAGGAGCGAGAGTGCTAGTTGAAGTAGACGCTCTTGGTCCTAGATAACCGCCCATCGTCAGGCCGCCTATGCAATAGAGGTAGCCGTTAGAAACGACGCATGCGCTGCCTTGAACTGCGATTGGATACTCTGTTGTGTTTATCCATGTGCCTATCCCGTTGTCTGAAAGCGCTGCGTATTCTGCTGCATTCGTTGGCCCTATCGAAACAGTAGGATACATGCTTGTGAATATGCCGCCAAGACAGTAGAGATAACTATTTGATGCCACACACGATGGCATGTTTATAAGTGCAGATGACGGTGTTGTGGCGTTCCACGTCCCCACGCCGGCCGCCGCTGCTGGGAGTGAGGACTGCAGTGCCATAATAGAGAATACCACTATTGAGAGGAAGAAGGCTCTTG
>CAZOFK010000056.1:0-5515 GCA_964579185.1 Microcaldota archaeon | reverse complement strand
TTCTTCATCTACATCCCGCATCAAACCCAGACAATATATGAACCTACTTATATATTAAAGCCTATTGAAACCAGCTCTCACAACAGCATTATGCATGTAAACACCACTCACATACTGAATGCCGGCCTCGAGGTCCTCATAAGGTTCAGGAAGATCACCTGAAGGAATGTTATCCCGACTATTGTCATTCCAAGTATCTCAACATTGACAGTGAAGATATTTATGAACGTAGTCATGATTGTGGCTACGGCTATGCCCATGCTTGGGAAGATGACTCCGAAGAGCATGTAAAACATTGCGTACGCATTGAGCTTCTGCCCGTACCTGCGCAGCTCTATCACACGCTCCTGCGTCACCTCCTCTACCACTTCCTGTAGCGCCCCTGTGACATCTATGCCTGCGCGTATGCTGACGCTGGCCTGGAGCATTATCCTCTGGAAAGTCTTAGACCTTGACTTCTGGCTGACCTCCTCCATCGCCTGCTCTATAGGCATGCCGAGCTGTATAAACTCAACGACCTTTGCGAACTCCCTGCTTGCCGATCCGTATCCTGTGCTTACTGCGGTCATCGCATTGAAGAGGGGCATGCCTGACCTCATGCTTATCACAAGGTCGCGCGCCGCATATAGTATATCCCTCTCTATCTTCTTGCCCTCTACCTTCATCTTGCTGAAAGGCATATCAACGAGTCTTTGCGATAAGACCATATAAGAGGCGAAGAGCATGACAAGAGGCATTATCACCATGAACTTAGTAGGTTCATTGAAATAGTACATGAGTATGCCTATTGCAGCAGCTACGACAAGGCTTATCAGTATCGAATATACGAGCATCTTGCTTACAAACTCCTCGGGGCTCTCCTTCGAGCCTGCCTCCCTAAGCGCGTATTCAAGGCCCTTCTTCTTTTTTGCAGTCTTCTCTGCTATCTTCCACAGCGGGCCCTTTTTCTGTGCGGATTTGGCCTTGTCTGCCGTTGCAGCTTTAGTGGTACTCCCTTCAGGCGCAGAGGGCTTGGCAGGTCCTTGAAAGGTATAGATGGGCTTTGACTTAACCTTGAAGAAAAGGAACCTCTTCCTTTTAGTGAAGCCTACCGGGGCACCCGCGCCCCCGGCCTTTTCAGCTGTCTCATCCTCGGCTGCCATCCTATCAGCATAATATTATAACATACAGTTATATATCCACTGCACGCAACTTCTGCATTACCTCAGCGAGCCTCCTCTCCCTTATTGAGGCCAGACCCCTCTCAAACTCTGTCTCGTGCTCCTTCTCATGTTTCAGGCCTTCGTAAAGGCCGGCTATCTCGCTCTTTACGGTCTTGAGCTGCTCCCTGTTTAAAGTCCCTTCGTCAAGGATCACAAGTATCTTCTCCATCTCTGAGATCTGGTCCTGCAGCGGGAGGTTCCTGAGCACGTAGCGCTCAGCTTTCAGCCTTTTGCTGAGATTCTTCTCCTCTTCTATGCCTAGCGCAAGCCCTTTCTCAATGCCCTTCATCATGAGCTCTATCTCGCTCTCGGCCTCATTGAGAAGGCCGCCAAGCCTTACTGCCCTGACCCTGATGCTGCTCTCTTGGACAGACTGGGAGAGCGAGCCTTCGAAACCGAGCAGCCTGAGCGCATCCTCATATCTGTAATCAGAGGCCGAGACGCCTCCCGCCGTAGCGCGCTCTATATTGACTATCGCGCCCTGAGCCTCGGCCTTCTCGTTCATGCCGAGGGCCTTCACCGCCTCTTCATAGCTTATCTCTTCCAAGCTCACATCCTCTTGAACAGGTCCTGGGTATAAGGCGTGTTGTCATTCACAATCTGCATCACCCTATCTCTGCTCCTGTAGTAGTTTGCGACTATGGTGCCGCATGTGTCGACGTCGAGTATCTTGTTAGCCACCATCCACTCCAGAACCTTCTTCTTCTCATTCATGTCGTCAGTTATCTCCTTGTAGGTGTAGCCCCCGTAGAGCGAGATTGTCTCAGCGAACCTGGTGAGATCGCTTATGTGAACGAAAGAATCGTTCCTTATGTTCCACCTGCTTATGACGTTGACATCACCTGAGAGCAGTATCTCGCCTATCTCAAGCACGCGCCTTATGCCCAGTCTGCGGTGCCTGAAGAGGGTGACCACGCCACCAATGGCATTAAGCATTATCTTAGGTATCTCTATAGGCGGATTCGTCATCCTGAGTATTGTATCCTGCGCGCTGTCTGCGTGCACAGTGCCGTAGACTGCGTGCCCTGTGTGGATGGCCTCGAAGAGAGTCTCAGCGTCTCTCTTGACCCTTATCTCTCCGATGAGCATTATATCTGGCCTCTGTCTAAGGGCGTTAACCATAAGGTTGTAAAGCGTTACCTCTCCCTTGCCCTCGGGGTTGGCCTGCCTTGTAAGCATGGGCACCCACTGCAAAAAGCCCGGAAGCGTAAGCTCCCTCGTCTCCTCTACTGATATGATGCGCCTGTTGGCAGGCATAAAGATGCTCATGGCATTGAGGAAGCTTGTCTTTCCGCTGGCAGTGCCTCCCGAGATAAGAAGGCTGAGCTCGTTCTGTATGCCTAGCCAGATGAGACTAGCAAGCTCGCTCGAGACTGTCTTGTTTGCTACAAGAGCGGCCATAGTCCATGGATTCTTAGAGAACTTTCTTATTGTTATTGTATTCCCCGACTGCGATATGGGGAAGAGAGTAGCGTTCACCCTTGAGCCGTCAGGAAGCTCAGCGTCCATAAGCGGTACAAGGTTTGTTATCTCCCTGCCTACGCGCCTGCCTATCTGCTCAGAGCTGTTGTATATGGTATCCTCATCCTGCAGCCGTATATTGGTCTTGCACCACCCATATTTCTTGTGAAAGACCCATATGGGGTCGCGCGCACCGTTTATGACTACTTCCTCAAGGCTCTCGTCTGCCAGAGGAGGCTCAAGGTCTCCAAGGCCCAGCATGAGATTCACAAGATACGCTATGAGCGTGGTCTTTGTTTCCATGTTCGTGCCGGGCAGATATTTGTCTATTATAAGATCTGATGCATCCATGTACTTTATAGTGAGCTCGTCTATGTACTGCTTGTCCTCAACCCTGTTTAGATCTATAGGGACTACTGAAAGGAGCTCCTGCCTGAGAGAGAGAAGAAGCGCACGCGTAGCCTCGCCCAGGCCGGGCACAGTCACGCTGTAGATGGGTACATAGTCCCCTTTGTCTGTTATGTCCACGTGTACCTTGAGGCCCTGCGCAGTAAGGTCGTAATTCTCATACTCACTCCCATGTGCGCTCTTCTCCTCTGCCATGCCCAACCTCTCTATTTAGCGATATTATCTATCTTCTCACGCAAGCTGCGCCTATTCCGCGTAGCCTTCTCAAGCCTCTTCGAAGTCACCTTTGTCCTCTTCTCGATGCTGTCTATGGCATTCTTCTTCTCGTTAAGCTTCTTCACATCGATCCCTTCGGCTTCCTTGAGCTGCTTAAGCATCTCCTCAAGCTCCTTTCCCAGCACCTCCCTTTCCCTCGAAAGCTCTGCCACCCCTTTCCTTATCTCGTTAAGCCTCTCGCTCAGCGAAGCGAAGCCTCCGTATGTCTTCTTCGACTTCTCAAGCTCCTCACCGAGCTTCTTTATCTCCTTCTCGGCAGAATCGTACATCCTCGCTACCTCTCCCCTTGTCTTAAAAATGCTGTCGAGAAGCCCCTGCCTCTGCCTCTCGAGGCTCTTCTTTGTCATTGCCAGTGACCTCTTATACTGACCAGCCATGCTCTCATATTCGCTTAGCTGCCTCTCCTCCCCTGCGGCTATCTCAGCAAGGCTCTTGCTCTCAGCCTTGATGCTCTCTGCAAGGCTGCTGAGGCGCTTCCGCTCTGCGAGCGTCTCCTTATCAAACCTGAGTATAAGGTCTTTTATGCTCTCATCAGAGGCATATATCTTGCTTTTTATGTCGTCTATGACTGCCTGCGCGCTGCCCGTGCTCAGGTTGAAGTTCTTTATCTCCTCTTCCTGGCTCTGAAGCCCCTTAAGCCTCTCCTCGGTCTCTACAGCGAGCTTCTCCACTGCCTCCTTGCTCTCCTTGATCCTATTATATCTACCTGCTATCTCATCCTGTAGCTTGTATACCCTGTCTACAGCCTCCTTGAGCGCGCCTGCCTTTGTCTTGAATATATTGTCTGCGCTCGATACAAACTTGCTGTACTCAACAATCTTAGTGCCGAGCTCCTCTGTCGCTGTTATCTGCGTCTCTATGTCGCGCTCTATTATACTCTTCTTTATATCGGTAAGCCTCTTCTCCTCGCCAACCGCAGCCTCAGAGATCAGAACAGGTGAGGCGTACATCTTGCCTAATTTGTAGCTTATGTGTATCATCTTGGCCTTCTCCAGCACATTGGACCAATCCTCTATGGTCTTCTCGCTGACATTGAGCGACGCAGCAAGCGTTATGCTGTCTGTCTCTCCATGCTCCTTGAGGTATTTAAGAAGGTTGTCTATGCCTGTTACTATCGAACCATCGCTCATAATTCTACCTCCTATTCCGAATAAACGCCCCTATCGCAGCCTATATCCGTGCCGCACAAACGCGTGCGTGGCTGCAACAAAGAAGTCAAATGCATATACACAAAATGCATATACACATATAGTCCATACGTGCTTAATGCCTTTGCTGCGGATCCAGTATTTCCGCACATGCCATACAATATGAAAGTACGCATTGACCTTTCCTCTACACCTGGCGCGCCGTTTACCATTGACTACTATACCATAAGAAACGTTTTATATCTAATGGTATCGCTTGCATACTGCAAAATAAGCAAATGTTCAGCGTTCCCTCGTCAAACAAAGAGCGCATCAGGCAAAGCGCTGGAAAAGCGCATATACTGGCACCTAAGTGCATTCATTCTGCATGACCGAGTCAACGTTTCCGGGCCGTAAATGCTACGTGCTTTGCGATGGGATAATCTCACATTCTTCATGTAAGGTTTCTACAGCCTTCAGAAGTTCCTCACATGCAGCTACATCCATGTCGCAGAATCCATGAAATTCAAACATCGGATGCCTTTCTAAAAGATACGGACATCCGGCGTCCACCTGCGGCGCGGGCATCCAGCACAAGATTCTTAAGTTTTAGTCTCCTATGGACTGGCAACAGACAGACAGCCTGAACCGGTATTAAGGTGGCAAGATGAGCGCGCATTGCATGCCTCTATTCAAGAGGCAGAGGTACATATTCATACTGATAGCTTACCTCTGCTTTCTTGCTGTTCTGCTTTCACCTGCAAACGCCTCAAACACGCCTTCAGGCATATTCTACTACTTGCCTATAACTATAACATACAACGGAATGGCAACATACCCTTCCAACTTCCAACTCAGCACCAATTACAATGCACTTGCATATCAGCAATACGAGACAAACACCTTAAACAACATGGAGTTCTTCTATGCAAACGGCATAATAATAGACTCATGGATGGAAGGAAACACTCTCAACGAGGCGCAGAACACGCTCCTCTACACATCGGCAAATATCATGTGGTGGCTAGATGTCTCAAACAC
>CAZOFK010000055.1:0-5621 GCA_964579185.1 Microcaldota archaeon | reverse complement strand
CTGAAACAGCAAGATAAGAGTTATTCTCAATATCTTACCGGTCTACTCTCGAACTTCCCTCAGAAAGACAAATTTTGAACTCTTACATTGTGATGTGAAGTTGTAAAAATGTTACACTCTCTCATTCCAAAAATATGGCCGAAAAGAGGCCAGGATGCAATCAAAAGATAAGTGATGCCCTTTTATATTTTTCATTCTAAATTCTTTATGGCAGCCGATATACAACGTGATAATGTGGCTAACGAAAAAGAAGGCATAGCATCCTCAATAATAGAGAGGCGCGGCATCTACTACCAGGCATTTGACATATACGAAGGCATCAGCGGCTTTTATGACTATGGCGGCATAGGCCTGAGGATAAAGAGAAACATTGAGCGCGAGTGGCGCAGCCTCTTCGTAAATAAACTCGGTGCCATGGAGATTGAAACATCTGCAGTGACCCCTGAGATCGTACTCAGGGCAAGCGGGCACCTTGACACGTTCACCGATCCCATAGTAAGGTGCGGCACATGCAGGACGGCATACCGCGCAGACAAGCTAATGGAGGAATTCTACGCAGAGCGCGGCGATGACAGGGCACTCGCCGCTGTAAAGAAGCTGACAAGGAAGGAGCTTGCGGCCAGGCTTAAAGAAGAGAACGTCAGCTGCGAAAAGTGCAGAGGCAAGCTCTTGGACATGGAAGACTTCAACCTGATGTTCAAGACGCAGATAGGGCACAAGAGTGAAGACAGAGCATACCTGAGGCCTGAGACAGCGCAGGGTATTTTCGTCGGATTCAGAAGGCTCGCCAAGACGTACGGTCTAAGGATCCCTGCAGTAATATGCCAGGCAGGCAAGGCCTACAGGAACGAGATCTCCCCCAGGCAGCAGCTTGTGCGCATGCGCGAGTTCACACAGATGGAGAGCGAAGTTTTCTTTGACAGCGCAGCGGAACAGCGCAGCCTTGGCATATTCGAGATAGGGCCCCTTCTTGAGACAGCTATAAACTTCGTAGGCAGCGGTGAGAATATAGCGAGGAGGGAGAGGCTCGCAGACCTTCTAGAAACGGGAAGCATACCAAACAGGTACTTCGCCCTCTTTCTCTACATGGAGAGGGCCTTCCTCGAAAGTATAGGCATAGACGAAAGCCTATATAGATTCAGGGCATTGGAGAAGGAAGAGCTTCCACATTACTCAAAAGGCAATGTCGATCTGGAGATAAAGACGGCATACGGCTACATAGAGGTGGCAGGTAACGCCTACCGCACAGACTACGATCTCTCACAGCACTCTAAGTTTTCAGGGAAGGAGATAAAAATATCCGAGAACGGCAGGGAGTTTATACCCCATGTTGTAGAGTCGAGCATAGGTCTTGACAGGCTCCTCCTTAGCCTGCTTGACAATTCAGCGCAGCAGGGAGACGAACGGGGGTGGTGCTGGCTCAGGCTAAGTGAGGCAGCAGCACCTTACAGGTATGCTCTCTTCCCGCTTCAGAAGGACGAGAAGCTTCTGCTGAAATCGAGGGAGATGTACAAGCTTCTTGTGGAGAAGGGCATGCCTGTGTACTACTTAGAGACAGGCAGCATAGGGAAGAGGTATGCAAAATCAGACGAGATAGGCATACCCTCTGCCATAACGTGCGATTACCAAACATTGGAAGACGATACAGTGACAGTAAGGAGTAGGGATACAACAAAGCAGGAGAGAAGACCTATAAGCAGCATTCTTTGAGTACCGAGCAGGATGTCCATGGAGGCTTTGCGCGTGCATATGTATTCAGGAATGAGTGCGAACGCACTCAACCTCGAGGCCACGTATCTAAGCGGCCAGCCCATAACATTTCACGCAGTGTATTCAAAAGCAGAAGGGATAGAATCGCTTGCATACGCCACAGGCAAAGGGGCCATTTTCATAGAAGGCACAGGCAGCGAGAGTGCAAAGAGCCTGCGTTTCGGTTATGTCGGAGCTTACGGAAAGGCAGAAGCAGCCAGAGAGATAAAGAAAAGGTTCGGCATAGACGATGACATGCATGGAATATACAAAGGCATAGAGACAGACATGTTCATATCAGAAGCGATTTCAAGGATGTACGGGCTCAGGGTCACGCAGAGCGACCCGTGGGAAACGACTCTTTGTTTCATAATCTCGCAGTTCAACAACATAAAGCGGATAAGGGGCATAGTGCTCAACCTCCGCAGAAGATATGGCGAGGAGTTCGACTTCAAAGGCCACAAGATGCGCCTCTTTCCAGCTCCGGAGGCGCTCTCTGCAGCCGAAGCAGAAGGTCTCAGGGCGTGCGGCGCAGGCTTCAGGGCGCGATACATAAAGAAGGCAGCGAAGGAGTGCTCTGAAGGCGCGCTTGATGGCATATACGACATGGAGTACGACGAAGCGAAGAAACACCTTATGCAGCTTGACGGCATAGGGGATAAGGTCGCAGACTGCATACTTCTGTTCGGATACAAGAGATACGAGGCCTTTCCTATAGACGTATGGATAAAGAGAATCATGGAAAAGAGATACATGGGCAAGAACGCAAGCATAAGCGAGATACGCAGCTTCGCGCACTCAAGGTGGAAAGGCCTTGCCGGATATGCGCACGAGTACATATATGCTTACGGAAGGCAGAAGAGGATAGGTGTTTTGGAGTGATAGCAGATACATCAAGGATAGAGAAGAAGCTCACTGTACAGCAGAGGGAAAGAGATAAGGTCATGGAACTCTCCAGGGAGACGATAAGGCTTGCAGGAAGGTCCATAACGCTCATGCACGCCCGTGAGAACACCAAAGCTATGCAGATGCTTGCAAGGCTTAAGGCCTATAATGCCAGGCTCAGCAAGGAGTCGAAGGGGCATGAATTTTATACGCTGCAGGCCAGTCAGGAGTATGCGGAGGCCTATATATTACATAGTATATTATCAGGCAGCGGCATACCAGGCATAAGGAGGGTAGCTGTGAGCGAAGCTGCATATCTTCTCGGCATCCTCGATGTCGTGGGAGAGCTGAAAAGGGAGGCATTCGAGGAGCTCAGGCACGAAAATCTCAGGAAGGCCGAGTTGCATTATGATAAGATGGTGGAGATCTATGACTCATTTCTTCATATGAGATTCGCAAACTCCATAGTGCCGGACCTGAGGAAGAAGCAGGATACGGCGAGAATCCAGATAGAAGGCACGGCAGCCGCGCTCCTCTCTTTCAGGAAGGCAGCAGTATGAAGGGCAAAGAATGCCTTGCCCCCACAGAACAGGATGCAGGGCCTACATAGCAAGATTTAAATATATTTCTATTGCTATTATGTTAGAATTTAAGGAGGATTTGATAACATGAAAAGTAAATTCAGATTGCAAAGCGCGATGGAATACCTAATGACATATGGGTGGGCGATACTCATAATCGCCGTGGTTCTTGGGGCACTCTTCTCATTGGGTGTCTTCAACGGCACAGCGCTGCTCGGGACCACATGCATAGCTACTTCAGGCTATACGTGCCAGGGGCCCGTTTACAGCCACACAAGCGGCAACCTTCTAATAACATTCGGTCAGAATACCGGAGTTAATTGGGCCACAGCCAATGTCTACTTTGTAAACCAGACAAAGGAGTCTGTGATGGCTGGAGGAGGTCCTACTGCATTGGCATTGCCAACAAACATAATCGGTACACTGGCGACAGGCCAAACGATCTCGCTATCGCTGCCTGTATCTGGAGCAGGTTCAAGTAGTACTCCGATAGGCACAACAGTCACGGGTTATCTCTGGGCTACGTACACAACCCCAACTTCTGCTGGTACGACGCTCTTCACTCAGGTAGCAACAGTGACTGCAAAGGCATCCTGACCAGAGCCACTTTGCTTTTGAAGGATAAGGGGCCGTCTGCTTTGCAGGCGGCCTTTCTTTTTGTTTTTCTCTTTTAGGTTACTTTTTGCTCTTTAGTTTTATGGCTTCCATCAGCTCGTTGGCGCTCAGCAGCGGCCTTCTGAGACGCTCATTGTCATCGGTAGCTATCCTTGGGCATGCTGTATTCACGAACGCGTCAAACTCGCGCATGTTGTTCAGAGCATCGAAATCTATGCTGTTTGAGACAAGTATGCCTGCGCTCATTCCTTCCTTCTCTATGCTCTTCTTGAGCAGTCTGGCGAGACCCATATTATGCTGTCCGTTCTTAGTGCTTACGAGTATGCCGAATCTGCTGGCTGAGAGCGCAGCAGCGATTCTGCCTCTGCTCCTCTTCTTCTCCTGCTCCCTGTAAGTGTCAAGAAAGAGCATCTTCCTGCTGAAGGGATCAAGCGCAAGGAAGGGTTTTGATGTGCTCAGAAGGGCCCCTATCGGATGAAATAGGCCTCCGCCGAAATATACAAAGACCTCCACCTCTCTGTCTATAGCAGCGGCACTGCCTATATCGCATCCAAGTATCTGTCCGCGCACCTTTGCAAAGCCATACGGCCTTCCTATATGCACGCGCTTCCCATTGCCTTCGTAGAAGTTGCGTATAGCCTCGAGCTGATGCAGATGCTGTACTGTTGTCACCACCCCTATATCCTTAAAACTTGTGAGACTGGCCAGTGAGTCATGCAGTATATCAAGAGGAGCATCAATGCTGTAAGGCACATACTCAACGTCGAAGTCTACTTTATGGAACTCGTTGTGCCCGAAATGCAGTATCTTATCAACAGAGAGCTTCCTTGCCTCATCGAGGGCAAGGTCGCATGCGCCGAAAGTGGCTGAAGCTGAGATGAAGACCTCATTACCCTCCTTCTCGAGCCTCTCTGCGTGAAGCAATGCCTCCTGCTTCAGGCCTTCAGGAAATTGCAAAAGGATACGCATGCGGATCACTTACTAGAAGATATATGACAATTCACCTTTATATCTTTACCTAGTTCAGTAGTTTTACCACCTGCTTGGACGCAAGAAAAGGTATAAAAGCGGTATGCTAAAGTCTGGAATAGCAGCGAAAAAGATAATAGAGCCAAGGTTCTTCTTGATAGAATGCATGGAATTTTCAGGGTTGTGGTAGGGGGAACGTTCTCGCACCTTCATAAGGGCCACATGGTGCTGCTGAGGAAGGCATTCAGCATAGGCTCATTCGTATACGTAGGGCTAACGAGCGACGCCTATACGCTCAGGCATAAACAGGGCTATGTGGAGCCTTATAAAACAAGGAAAAAGGAGCTTGCCAGAGTGCTGCGCAAGATGGGAAAGCCGTTCGCCATACTGCCTATAAACGATAAATACGGTCCATTGAGAAGCAGCCACGCCGACGCTATAGTCGTTAGCGCCGAGACCTTTAAGACTGCAGAGGAGATAAACAACATACGCAGAAGGAAGGGCCTTAAACAGCTGCGAATAATAACCGTTAGGAGAGTCTTCGCTGAAGACGGCACGCCCATCTCCTCCTCAAAGATAGCCAGAGGCGCAATGGACCGTGACGGCAGGATCTTGAATGTAGGCACTAGCTCAAATATCTTCTCGCAAGACCACCGAAGAGGGAAAGCCTCGTGAACGGCAGACCATCATGCGTCACATACAGGTATATGAGCGCATATGGTGTGAGGAATGGCAGGATAAATACAAGGTCCAGGCTGCTAAGCCTGAAAACAAGCAGCAACACAAGCAAAAGCAGCACAATTATGGCCCTCGCTATATTAA
>CAZOFK010000054.1:0-5656 GCA_964579185.1 Microcaldota archaeon | reverse complement strand
GAGACACGCCATCCTCAGAAGCACTGCAAAAACTAGAGTTCTCCCGCTATGGATTTATAAATCCTCGCTGAGATAATCCTATTATGTACTCAGAAAAAGTCTCTGCGCTACTGGCTAGAAAAGGCATAAAAATCGGCGACAGGATAAGGCTATCAGCTAAAGGCAGTATCCTGGAGGGCAGGCTCATGCCGCGCCCCGACGTAGGCTCAAGCAGTGTCATAATACTCAAGCTGGACAACGGCTACAACATGGGCGCTGAAATCAGCAGCGATGCGAATGCGCTTGAAAGGATAGGGGACGCTGAGAAGCCCGGCGTACTACCTAAAGCCGAGGTCAGAGCAGTAGGTTCAGCATCCGGCAGGGTGGAGCTCTTATATACTGGAGGCACTATAGGCAGCAAGATAGATTATGTGACAGGCGGCGTATATATGCTTACAAAGCCCGAGGAGCTTCTGTATGAAGTGCCTGAGCTCAGCGGTATAGGCAGCATAACCGTACGCCATCTGATGAGCGTGGCAAGCGAGGATATCTCTTACAAGGAATGGCAGGTGATCGCAAGAAACGTATCTGATGCGTTCAACAAAGGCGCCCGCGGTGTGATAATAACGCACGGCACAGACACAATGCATTATACTGCAGCTGCGCTCAGCTTCATGCTGAAAGGCATAAAAGGCCCGGTTGTTCTCACAGGCGCGCAGCGCAGCAGCGACAGGGGCTCGAGCGATGCATTCATGAACCTGATCTGTTCTGCGCATCTTGCAGCGAAAGGCAGCATTGCAGAGGTAGGAATATGCATGCATGAAGATGCCTCAGACAACTACTGCAGTTTCATAAGGGGCACAAAGGCGAGGAAGATGCATACCTCGCGCAGAGATGCATTTAAGCCTATAAACGGAAAGGCGCTAGCGCGCATAGACATAAACGGCAGCATAGAATACACAGGAGAGGCATACAACTCAAGCAAAGTGCACGAAGATGCGACAACAGTGAGAGAGGCATTCGAGCCGAGGGTAGCGCTTATCAAGACATATCCCAACTCTGATCCTGACATAATAAAGCATTATATAGATAAAGGATATCGCGGCATAATAATAGAAGGCACTGGCCTGGGGCATGCTCCAATATCAACCCCGCATAAGGAATACAATTGGCTTGAAAGCATAAGGGGGGCAAGCGAGGCAGGCATGATTGTAGGCATAACCTCACAGTGCATCTACGGCCGCGTAGACGCCACAGTCTATAGGAATGCAAGGCTGATGGCAGCAGCAGGCGCCATATACTGCGAAGACATGCTTCCTGAGGTGGCATACATAAAGCTAGGCTTTCTGCTGGGAAATTACGGCAAAGAGGAGGCTGCGAGGATGCTTCCTGAGAATCTAGCAGGAGAGATAACAAAGCGCAGTGAGGTGGATTGGTTTGGCTGAGGCACAAGAGTATTCAGCGTTGGGATTCAAGTGCGGGCTCGAGATACACCAGAGGCTTGCAACTAAGGAGAAGCTCTTCTGCTCATGCGACGCCTCACTTCCTGAAGATATTGTGGTAATGGATATACTGCGCAGGCAGCGCGCCGTGGCAGGGGAAACGGGTAAATTCGACGTCTCTACAAACTTCGAGAGCCGGCGCGGACGCACATTCACATACAGGCTTTTCAGGAGGAGCACCTGCCTTGTCGATATAGACGAGGAGCCTCCGCATAGGGTGAATCCCGAAGCACTGAGCATAGCGCTAAGGATAGCAGCCTCGCTCAACGCAAAGGTGCCCGATGAGATCGAACCCATGCGCAAGGAGGTTGTAGACGGAAGCGATCCAAGCGCATTCCAGCGCAGCCTCCTCTGCGGCTATGCAGGCAGCATCGAAGTAGACGGCAAGCGCATAGATATACCCTCGATATTCCTCGAAGAGGAGTCATCAGGCATAGAGCCTGCCTCTTCCACCGTGCTCTACAATGTAAGCAGGCTCGGCATACCTCTCATAGAGATAGATACAAGCCCTATCATCTCCTCACCAGAAGAGGCAAAGAGGGTGGCATCGCAGCTCGGCCTGCTGCTCAGGCTTACCGGAAGCGTGCAGCGTGGCATAGGCTCCATAAGGCAGGATGTCAATGTCTCAATAAAAGGAGGCGCAAGGATAGAGATAAAGGGCTTCCAGGATCTTGAGAACATGGACAAGATCATAGAGACAGAGGTGAGAAGGCAGTTGGCGCTCATCGCTATACAAAAGGAGCTCTCAGGCAGAGCGGCCTCTGTATCAGAGGCGCTAGATGTCACAGGGCTCTTCAAAAAGACCAATTCACGCATTATACGTCAGCATACAGAAAGGAACGGCAGAGTGCTTGCCTCAAAGCTGGTGAACTTCTCTGGAATAATGGGGAGAGAGATTTGCGACGGTAAACGGCTTGGAAGCGAGGTGAGCGAGTACGCAAAGAAGGCGGGCGTCAAAGGCATAATACACAGCGATGAGGACCTTGCAGCGTATGATATCTCAGAGGAGGAGAGGCAGGCCCTTATCGGAGTTCTAGGCATGGGCAGGAACGATGCGTTCATGCTTGTTGCTGCTGAGAAGGGCGTATGCGAGAGAGCGATGCAGCTTGCGAGAGGAAGGGCAGAGGCAGCAATGAGGGGCGTGCCCGAAGAGACAAGATCTGTAGAGCTAAAGTCATTCGCAACAAGGTTCATGCGTCCCCTTCCGGGAGGTTCAAGGATGTACCCTGAAACAGATGTATTGCCTATAAGCTCAGCTCCCTTCTCCGAGGAGGCAGCAAAAGGCAGGGTTTCGATAGAGCAGGTGAGAAAGGCCCTCTATGCCGAGATAGGCACACAACAGCTAGCAGAGCAGATGCTCTGGTCAAAGGAACTGCCCCTCTACTTAGATCTTAAGGCTAGAAGCAAGGCGGATCCAAAGAGCATAGCCGCGCTGCTTCTAGAGAGGTTCAGGGAGATGGGAAGGAAAGGCGTAGAGATTTCGCTTATAGGAAAGGATGCGCTTCTCTTCCTGCTTGACAGCTACGCAACAAAAAGCATAACAAGACCCGCGCTCTTCAGCGCCCTCGAATCGCTTCCTAAAAGCGGGAGCGACGCTGAGCGTGTTATCATAGAAAAAAAGCTGCACCGCTTGGGCAGAGATAAGCTCAGAAGGCTTATAGAGGCGGAGAGCGGCAAAGACCGTAAAGAGATATTCGACGACATAATGGGCGGCAACAGACTTACTGTGGATGCCGAAGAGCTCAGGTCGATGCTTGGCATATCAGATGCTTGAAAAGGTGGTTTTTTGGAGTATAAGATCCTTGGCGGTTCGATGCAGGTGCTGCATATCAGCTTCTCAAAAGGCGAGAAGATCTATGCAGATGCAGGGAAGCTCTTAAGCAAGAGCGAGGATATAACGATGACCCCCAGGCTTGTCGGGGGAGTGGTAGGCGCAATAGAGCGCAAGTTTACAGGCGCCTCTGCAATGCTGACTGAATTCACTAGCGACTCTGCGGGCACGCTTGCCGTCTCAGGCGTAATGCCGGGAAAGGTCAAGGAGATTGTGCTTGGGGATGGCGAAGCCTTCATAGCAGAGCACTTCGCCTTTCTCGCAGCCGAGGAGAGCGTCAAGTTCACGATGCAGAGCGTAGGCATAGGCGCCGCGTTCTTCGGCGGCACTGGCCTTCTTCTGCAGAGGTTCGAGGGTCCCGGCACAGTCTTCATACATGTAGTAGGAGATGTCATAGAATATGATCTTGACGGTACAAAGAGCCTTCAGGTCGATCCTGGGCACATTGCTGGTTTCAGCTCTTCGCTCAGGTACAGCATAAAACTCGTTGACAACGTAAAGACAGCCATGTTCGGCGGCGTAGGCCTCTTCCTTGCCAAATTTACGGGAAGCGGCAGCATAATACTCCACAGCGTCTCAAGATACAAGCTCTCTTCAGAGCTTTATCTGGAAGGCCAGGCAGCGAGCAAAAACAAAAAGTGAGCCGATGTTCCGCAGCGTATACAAGGGCAGGTTCTTTACTGTGGAGAGGGGGAGCGCAAGGGTAAGGAAGAGAGCTGTGGTATTCGAGCGCATAGCAAGCCCTGACGCTGTCGCGGTGCTTCCTTTCATAGACAGCAAAACTATACTGATGGAGAAACAGTACAGGTTCCAGATAGAGTCGTGGCTTCTTGAGATACCTGCAGGCACTATAGAAAAGGCAGAGAGTCCAAGGCACGCTGCGCTGCGCGAACTAAGGGAAGAGACGGGTTACACAGCTTCTGAGCTACAGCACCTCTTCAACAGCTTCGCCTCTCCGGGCAGAAGCACGGAGCTTACTCGTTACTATGCTGCATACGGCCTTGTGAAAGGCAGCACAGAACAGGATAAATCCGAGGTCATAACTACAGTCGAGCTCGGCCTGGACGAGGCATTGGGCATGATAAAGAGAAACAGGATAAGGGATACGAAGAGCATAGCGTGCCTGCTGTATTACAAGGCATACGGGATCGGCAAAGTTTTATCCAAGCAGGCTCTTCCAACTACACCCTAACTGCCCCGCTATCTATTTATATCTGGTCACTTTTATTTAAAGATATGGAAACACGAGAGGATGAACTGCTCTTTCTCATGTGCGCTGGATTCAGCGAAGTGCAAGCGCGTTCACTATCAAAGGACGCTGGATTCGTAAGCAGGCTTAAAGGCAGCTATCCAGAGAAGCTCTCAAACAGGATAAACTCCCTTGCATCATACTACAGGGTTGGGGAGCAAAAGATGCGGATAATGATAGTCCGCTTCCCTGAATTCGTCTGGCTTGATCACAAAAGTGCAGTCGAGGATGTGCAGCGCATCTACGGCTTGACTGCAGACGAGGCCAAGAATGCCATAGCAAAGTATTCAAAGTTTGCAGGTTTGGACCACGAAGACAGCATAGCAAAGGTCAAAGAAGCGTATTGGCTTAGCACCGACGAGGCGAAGAGACTCATACCGAGATATCCACAGCTGGCAGATACCGATCATACGATGGTGCTAAAAAAGATGACGGCAGCTTTCGGCTGTTCTATGGGTATCGCCAGGAGGGCCATCGTCGATAATCCTTGGTTCTCCGTTGTAAACTATAATGAAAAGAAAGAAGAGGTTAAGAATGCATATGGCATACCAGCTAAAGAAGCAGTAAGCATCATCTTGGCAGATCCGCATTTCGTGCATCACAACCACGAAGCACTGATAAAAACTGTTCAGAGCGCATACGGATGCACAAGGGATAAGGCTATACTGAGCCTCCTGCATAAACCAAAGTTCGCGACGCGGGACCATAATAGGAAAGTAAGGCAGCTTACAAGGCTGGGCAGGCTATTTGGGATTGACGAAGAGGGCGTAAAGGACTACATGCTTAGCAATCTTTCGCTTTCAGGTTTCTCCTTGAAGAGGTTTCTTGCCGTAATCGATGTAGGACGGCACCTCAAGTTGGATAAGGACGAAGCACAGAGGGTGTTGCAGCAACACGTACGCGGACGTTTATACCAGTCGCCGTATGTGCCTGGCACAGAGAAGCTGCGTATAAGTAGAGCAGAAAGACTCGGCCTAAACATCGCCGAGCCGCCTCTCATGGAAGCCATGCGCAATTGTCTTAGGAACCCACAGGAGCAGATAGAAGCGAGGAAGAAGCAGGCAGCAGTAGCAAAGCAGCGCGCCTGACCCAGAC
>CAZOFK010000053.1:0-5870 GCA_964579185.1 Microcaldota archaeon | reverse complement strand
GGCTTCCTGGAGAAGGTCAGGCATTTCAAGACCTTGCTTATCAGCATCTGCCTAATTTATGGTTCCCTGCTCCTTTGTATATAGTATTATGTTGCTGTGTTTCCTTGGCATTGGGTTCGCCCTGAGGCCGTAGACGGCTCTTACGCCCTTCTGTAGGGCAAGCTCCACAAGCCTCTGCGTTATTACACCGTCAAGCACTATGGCGTATACGCCCCCTGAGTTCTGCGCTGTAGGGAGAAGCTCGCGTATAGGCATCTCTTTTATGACGTTGCCTGCGCTGTCATAAAGCCTGCTTCTGAGCGTGCCTGAGAGCGCATCAAGGCCGTTCGAGAGCTCTGTGAGAACTACTGTCTCAAGTACAGGATCAGGCTCCTGGGGATGCTGCGCCTCATACGCATAGCTCTCTATCTTCTGCAGATTGGTATCTGGTTCTGGCGCGTCTATCTTCTTTATCTCAGGCTCCTCCTGCCTCTGCTCCTGCTGCTGCTCCTGCTGCTCCTGCACTGCCTCTTCGGCAATATTCTGTTCAGGGCTCTGCGCATATCTGACCTGATCCTGCGGCCTTCTCTGGAATCTCGGCTGATCGCGGAATCTCGCGCGCTGTACGCCTGTATTGTACTGATCAAGCGGTACCTTAGTGCGCATAGCCTTTATGATCTCTTTCCTTGTAAGGTCCTCTACCTCTTTCCCGTCAGGTGCTCTCGCCACATAATCTATGTCTGCGACGTTCATGAGGCTCCTTAGGATAAGGTCGCCGCCCCTGTCGCCATCAAGGAAGACAGTCACTTCCTTCTCCCTGCAGAGGTTTATTACGCTCTTTGGTATTGTTGTAGCGCCGCCTATGGCTATAACACTTGTGACGTCATTCCTGAGCAGGTTGAGCACGTCTGCCCTTCCTTCGACGATTATGAGCTCTGGACTTTTGCCCGCTTCCGGACCTGCGGGAAGCTTTTCCTGTCCGTACGAGGTTATCTCGCTTGTCCTCACCTCCGCCTGCACAAGCTCTGAAAGCTCCTTGCTGTCGGGCATCTCGGTGTTGAGCAGCTGCTTTACGAGATCCTTCGCCCTTGTAAGTATCTTCCTCCTCTTCTCAGACCTTGTATCCTCTACCTTGTCTACAGAGAATTGAGCTTCATAGGGCCCTACCCTGTCTACAGATTCGACTGCGGCTGCGAGTATACAGGTCTCTATCCTGTCGAGGGATGCAGGCAGAAAGAGCTTGCCTCCGCATCTGTTCCCGCTCTGAGCTAGTTCTATTTCTATCCTGCCTATCTTGCCGCTCTTCTGCAGCTCGCGAAGATCAAGCTCATCTCCCAGCAGGCCCTCGGTCTGACCGAAAACAGCGCCGATGATGTCAGGCTTGTCTACTATTCCGTTTATTGTAAACCTAGCCTCTACCATATACTTTACTATGTCTAAATAAGTCTTTGCCATGATAATACATCTCTATGTCCAGTGCCTGCATTGCAGGAGAATATATCTCCTCTATGCACCTGGAGTTAAGCATTGAAAGCATGTTCTCGCCTGCCCTGTAGTCTGCCTTATAGCCTTCTTCAGAGAGTACAGCGAGGAGCCTTTCCCTCTTCTCGAGGCCGCGCCTGTCTGCATCGGTAAGGATAAAGACATTGTGCTGCTGCGGTCTGGCGCCTCTCATTATGCACTCATATGTGTATGAGGCTATGCCCAGCTTCCTCAGCGCCTCTGCATCGTGCTTGCCCTCTACCACTACACTGCCTTCCTTGAACCTGAAGAGCATGCTGCTAAGACGAGCATACCGCTTTAGCCTTGACTGCGTTTCTCCCAATCTAAATCACTGAAGGAACAGCACATCTAGCGATGTATTATGCACACGCATGCTTCTCTGCGAAGCCTGCAAAAATATATATAATCGTAATATGTCATATTCTCACAGCGCTATTATGCTGTTAATTGCTTACTCTCTATAATTAAATTATAAGAATAAGTTAATATACCTTATGATGGGGCGGGCTTTTGCACATGTATCTCAAGGGGGCAAGGAGCGAACGCGAACTTCTGGGAAGGCTTTATGATGCAGGCTACTCTGTTCTTAGGAGTGCAGGCTCGGGCATAAACTCATTGGGCCCTGATATAATAGCCCTTAAGGATAACGTATGCTTATCGTTCGAATGCAAGGCCTGGGAGAGGGAGAGGCTAAACTTAGACATGGACGGCTATGCAAAGCTCTCTGAATGGCGCAGGAACACTGGCTTTCCTGCATATGTCGCATGGCGCATGAACGGCAGGGGCTGGTTCTTCATAGAGCTTGATGAGTTCAAACCAAACGAGAACAGCTATAGTATAACGAAAAAGAGGGTTATGGAGATAGGCAGGACCCTTGAGAACGTTCTTGAGGAGGCCGCTGCTCTCAGGGCTAGATTGAATGTCAGATGACAAGATAAGAATAAATGGCGTGGAATATGCTGTTCTGCATGAGCGTTCAGAGGGCGGGCGCGCCTATGCAGTAGTAGAAGAGAGGCGCATAAGGATAAGGCTGCCTCTTGATCTGGATAGAGAGGAGAGCTCTCGTGTCTTCAGGGACCTCCTGGAGAGGGTGAGGGAGAGGCTGGAGCGGGACCACAGGAGAAGAGACGCATATGGCGACCTGAACCTTAAATTAGAAGACAACGAAGAGCTTGAGATAATGGGGCATAAGATAAAGATAGAGATAAACGACTCAGGCCATTCCAGAATGCACGCGAGGCTCCTTGGAAACAGAGTCATAATAGATGTCCAGAGGGGCCTTGACGAAGCAGAGAGGGCTGCAGGGGTAAATGAGCTTGGCGTTAAGGCCATAGCGAGGTACTTTGTGCCTGTTATAAGAGAGAGACTCGATATTCTTAATGCCCTGCATTTCAAAGAGACCTTCAACAATGTTGGGATTAGGGTAAAGAACACTAACTGGGGCAGCTGCACAGGAGGAAGAAGGAACATAAGCATAAATTTCAAGGTGCTTCTTGCTCCTGATCCTGTCATAGAGTATGTGCTGATCCATGAGCTCGCACATCTTAAGGAGCACAACCATTCTGAGAGGTTCTGGGAGTTGGTGAGGAAGGCCATGCCTGGTTACAGTGAGCAGGCAAGGTGGCTGCGCGAGAACGGGCACAGGCTTGGGTATACCCCCCTCGTGTGATTTCATGAGAAGTCTGGAGCTATGGCACACTTGTTGAAATAAGCCGCATTGCCGTATACTGTGAAACGGCTCTTTGTTATCACAGTTCGGTTCGTCAGGCTGTAGTTTAGGAAGATGCCAGGCTCAGAACCTGCAGCTTTGATGCATGCCTGCGATGTTGCTGTAGCTGGATTTATAGTGTGGCCCAGACCTCCGGGCACATATGTGCAGGATGTGCTGTTAGTAAGGAAGAAATCTATGCTTAAGGGATTCCTCTGCCTGGAAAGCACCTCTACAAGGGCTGTGAAGCATGCGGATTCGGAGTTGAGCATGCTGATATTGTTGTACGTCACAAGTATTGATATGTTTTTGGCCGAGGCGAGGTTTGATTTGAATGTTGAGAAAGGCACGGTAGGGGATACGCTGGGCGCGAATGCATAGATGCTTATAGCAACTATGACGAGAAGCACCACGAGCACGAAGAGGTAGAAGAGCCTGTTTGCGTAATGCTTGACCTTCTCCTGCGGGGCTTTCTTGGCGCTCTTCTTCTCTCTCTTTGACTTTGCACTCTTTGTGTTTGGCATTTCATTACCTTACTAACAGGGCAGCATAGCATGCGTTCATGAACGTTGAATTCCCTGCCACTGACATTCTGGTACCGTACATTGAGTATATGTTTATTGAGGATGTGTTTGCATACGAGAGCAGTATTGCAGGTATGCCTCCTGCAGCATATGCATTAAGGCATGAATCTATGCTCTCTGTAGTGCCGAGGTAGCTGCACATTCCGTTTGTGCTGTTTACTAACTCCACAGACTTGCCCAGAGAGCGTGCCGCTGCTGTAATCTTTTCGGCGCATGGCAGCAGTATATCCTGCTTGCCCTGGGAAATGTTCAGTATCACAGCGAGGTTTCTTGAGCTGTGTATGGCTGCGCTGAGAGATGAGATGCCAGCCGAGGCGCTCGCCTCTCCTGCAAGCGCATATGTAAGCGCGGCGTAGACAAGGACAAGCAGGGCTATGAGTATGAAGAGGGTGCGCCACGCCTTGGCTGTGCTCTTGTTGACAGCTAGCTTGCCCTTTTTCTTAAGGCTTAGGCGCATGGCCAATACAAGCAGCATTATGACAAGGCCTATTATGAGCGAGAGGAGCGCTGAGAAGAGCGGGGTATAAGAGAGTGCCTCGCTGTAATTGAGCGAGAGGGCCCTTGCCATGAGCAATGAGAAGGGCCCGTCTATGCCTCTTAGTATGGAGAGTACGCCTATAGTTGGCTCTGCTGCAACTGCCTCGGCGTGCACCGCATCGAGGCCGGCCTTAAGCGAGAGTGTGTTGCTTATGCTTGAACCTATGACGCGGTTGAGCCCCGCCTCGGTGAATGCGGCTGAGCTGAGCCTGCTGCTTGCTATGCCGCCGAGCTGGTCGGCAAGAAGGAGGGCTGTATTCTCCCTGGCCTCATCTGTGAGCGAGGAGTATGTAGCATTGGCTCTTGAATACATAGAAGAAAGGGCGGAGAGCCTTGTTGAAAGCAGTGCAGCATACTCTGTTATGTTTATGGTGAGGTAGCCTGAGAGCAGATATGAGTAGTTGGCTTCGACAATATTGAGGTTGTCTGAGAGCGTTTCGTTGTAGATATGCGAGAGGAGGGCTTTTGTCTCGTTTGTTACTGCGGAATAATTAGAGAGTGTGGTATTAAGCGCGGTGCTGAGCTCGGTCCCTTTGGCCTTGTATAATAACGGTTCTGCGTAGACATTCTCAGCGCCGCTTATTCTTTCAGAAGTGGCGAGTATGCTCTGGTTTGTCGGGTTCAGATTGTTTATGTTTGACATCGTGCCCTGTAGAATGGTGAGAAGAGTGTAGTTGTATGTAAGGAATCCGCAGTAGCCTACGGCATTGCAATACCACGGGCCGTGCGTTGAGACGTTCATCTTCAGCGGGCCGAGCTGATTGCACTGGCTCATGTCTGCGCTTGCAGGAGGCGGAAAGACAGGGTTGTCTGGCATGTTCTCTGTTATGTTGTATATCTCAGAGAAGGCATGGCTCAGTGACGAAATGCTGCCTGCTACGCTATTTTTGCTTATGCTGTTTGCAGCCGAATAGAAAGCATGCGTATTGTTGGTTAAATTTGCATATGCTGCTTCAAGCTGCATTATGCCTTCGCCGAATGCACCTGTTGGCCCGTCCGCTCCGTAAAGCACCCTGTTGCATGATGGAACGAGGGTGCATGAGTTGCAGTAGTTGCTTACAGTGCACGTGCTGCGGTCAAGACCCGTCTCAGTCAGGCAGCTGTTAAGCGAGGCTGAGGAAGAGGCAAGGTAGCGCGCAGTCGCATTTGAGAATGCGCCGACGGACATGGCAGCTATGCTTCTGTTTATTATAGTGCTCCGTATTATGCCGTATATATCTGACGTGTTAGTCACGAAAGAGTAGTTAGAGGTCGTGTTGACGAGCAGATACGGATCTGACACCTTATATATTATAGAGTAATGGGCATTTCCGTGTGTAATGTTTACATATGAGAAGCCTGCGATCACTGACTGGGAAACGTTGTAGCCTTGCAGGAAGGTTGCCATGCTTGCGCTTGCAGAAGCAAGCAGCATGGTTGCGAAAATCCCGAGATATGCAGAGTAGCGCAACATTTAATCATATGACTTAGTAAGTAAGGTTATAAAAACATTGCGAAGATGTTTATCTATGTGGGCGTAAACCAGTACCATTTATGTGGGTATAAGCCTACAGCAGGAT
>CAZOFK010000052.1:0-5906 GCA_964579185.1 Microcaldota archaeon | reverse complement strand
AGGCGTAAAAGCATGAATTGCAATATAAATAGTATGGAACTGACAAGAGCCTACAGGAAGTCCACGCCGTTTACGGGTGGGAGGGTGTCACGGTATAAATGTGTGTAAGGTAAAGTATGAGTTAATCGGGAAACATTATTGACTGCGGTGTTCTGCTGCAGTCAAATCAACATAGAATGTCACTTCTGAACTATCACTGCAAAAAAGAGACAAGAAGGTATAACGATGGCTAGGAGGCTTACAAGGAGGAAGGCGCCTTTGCGCGAGGACTTCATGCTCAAAGAGCAGAAGAAGATAGAGGAAGGCATCTTCGACATACCTACCATGCTAAGGCTCAGGCGCCTCTTTACGCACAACATCATCACGAGCCTAGGCTTCATACTCGCAGAGGGCAAAGAAGCAGATGTCTATGCAGCAGAGGCAGGAAGCGCAGTAAAGCAGCCAGGCAGCCTTGTAGCTGTAAAGATATTCCGCATAGAGACCACACGCTTTATGCGAAGGAGCGAATATCTTGAGGGAGACCCACGCTTTAGAAGGGCAAAATTCAGCGGTTTTGAGATGGTGGCAACATGGTGCAAGAAAGAGTACGGCAACCTTAAGATAGCGGCATCGGCAGGCGTACATGCGCCCATTCCCTACCTCTTCAGCGGAAACGTACTGGCGATGGAACTCATAGCTGAGAATGACACTCCTTCTCCACAAATGAAGAGAGTCCGCCTCTTGAAGCCTGAAGAAGTGTACAAAGCCATACTAGCTGATTTAAAAAAACTTTACAACCACGGACTTGTGCATGCTGATCTGAGCGAATACAACATACTTATGAAAGGCAGAGTGCCTTATATGATAGACTTCGGCCAGGCCATAGTTACAGACCATCCAAAGGCATCAGCTTTCCTCCAGAGGGATGTACTTAACATCTCAGCCTATTTCAGGAAGGCATACGGAATAGACACTGATCCAGATTCTATACTAAAAGAGGTAACCTCTGCGCAGTAGACAGTGCATTAGGCCTGTTGCGCAAAGGCGCCCTGTAGCAGAGAGAGCCGACAGGGATGCCTACGACAACCATGGGATGGCCGAGCCTTATGCCCTTTACCTTCGAGACAAGCCTCTCAGCCGCAATCCTAAGGTCGTTTTCACCAAAGACGGGCAATGCAAGCAGCATGCCGTACGGTGCTCCTATGCTGCATACGAATGCGTATTTCGCTGTAGATAGTTCTGAATAGCCCTTTATTTCATTATCAAGCTTGTCCTCGGTAACAGCAAACCTTCCGCCATGCCGTATGCGCAGAGGTAAAAGCCCTACGTATCTCATCGGCAGACGCTCCATTGTAATGCTCATGCTCTTTATAGTGCCATTCCTCCTAAGCTTGTAATAGGTATACTGCGCTGCTCCCTTCTCAAATCCGTGCTTCCTGTCTATATCAGCAAAGTCGATATTGCCGTTTGAGTTAAGCTCCTTTAGCACGGCATATTCCCTATATAAGAGGTCTCCTGACCCTTTTCTAGGCCTCTCTTTTGTCCTGCTCCATATCCTTTCCCTAAGCAAGTCGAAGAACCTGTCGCGCAGCGGTATGAAGTTATAATCGAAAAAGGCATATGTGACATGCCATTCAGCGACAAAGCGCTGCAGCTCGCTGAATTTTATGAGCCTCATGATAAACTCATTGGCATCACCCTCATCTCTTGCCAGGAAGCAGAGAAGCAAGTTGTATCTGCCGTTCAGAGTCATCGCAAGCTGTACCACTGGCTCTTTCTCTAACGTTCTTTTCAGCACTGAGCTGTGCATGGCTCCTTTGGTATTCACGAATGCTAAGTAGTATGAATAGCCAAATTTGCCTACATCTATCTCTGCAATATACCTTATACCTAGTTTTGTTTCAAGGCCTTTGATCTTCCTGTAGACGTACCCATTCCCCAACCCGCTTCTCCTGCCTATACCTGCCATAGACATCCTGCAGTCTATGCTCAGCTGTTCAAGAAGCACTCTCTCCGCTTTAGCGATCTCTACACCCTCTGTCTTGACGTTTCTGTGCCTTGCCTCTGTAAAAGCCCCGTCTGTACTTATCCTGCCCAGATAACGAGTAAGCTTTATGCTCCGCCTTCTCTCTCTATCATACACGCCTCTGGCTTCAAAGACGCAGTATTGTCCTCTTATCGTCTTTACCTCCAGATAACGGCTGCTGGCATTCCGCATTTCTTCAAGCTTCATTCTCACTCTAGATGGCAAAATCCCCATAAATCTATATTAGATGGGTAGATATAAAAAACTTCCCTCTGCATTTCTTA
This sequence comes from Microcaldota archaeon, assembly GCA_964579185.1. Lineage (GTDB taxonomy): Archaea > Micrarchaeota > Micrarchaeia > Micrarchaeales > CABMGC01 > JAJYIA01. The sequence continues at coordinate 3,617 of CAZOFK010000052.1, read as the reverse complement.
TTCATTATTCCGAAGACATAAAAATCAGAGATTCTATCCCATTTACCATATTTTTACGAATACAATTATAATAATCTAAATAAATCATCTAATATCTCTTCATATTCTGGGTTATTTATTCAACTTTTCCTCAAAACGTAAGAGAGGTTTTCTATGGGTAAATCATCTATATATAAATAATCATTTAAAACTTTAATCAACTTATTATAAAAACCAACTAAGAATTCATCTAATAGATAAATATGAGTTAGATATCATAATATAGCCATAGGGATTGGGATCTGGGAAGATGTGTACGCCGGAAGGCTACTATTTTATTCCTTGCTCAGTGTGGGACCCTGGCAAAAAAAAGGTCGATGATACGAATACGAGGACAAGAGGGGATATGGGAATAAGGATAAGGAAAAGCGCAGCTCCGTATAGTTTCTTTTTTTTGAAACCTAAGAAGCGCCTAGATGCGGACAGATACGCAGAGAGCCTCCTGCAGCATAAGAGTGTGCAAGAAGTCATAATGGTAAGCGGGGAATACGGCTTCATTGTAAAGAGCAGGCATGGGAGAAGCAAAGAGAGCGCCGCAACCTTCATCTCACGTAGGAATAGGCATTTTAGGAAAATGGACTGCCATTACCAATACATAAAGAGCAAAAGATGAGAAGACTCTTACTGAAATGCTATTTCGGTATCTCATATCCTTTCTGCTTCAGGAGGTCCTTATCCATCATGCTATACCTCCAGACGATGTCGCCGCGTGTGTCGCCCTGGACGACCCACGGCTTAACTATAACAAGATCCCCCTCCTTAATCCAAAAACGCCTCTTAAGCCTGCCGGGTATGGAGCATGTCCTTTCCCTTTTGTCTGAGCATGTAATCTTGAAATTTGCCGCACCCAGCGCTTCAAGGACGAGGCCTATGACCTCCCCGTTCCTTGGCAAAATAAGTGAACGCACAACAGGTCCTCCGTGTTGCTCTTTTTTTCCATGCATTCTCTCACAGTAAATAAGTCAATAGCTCTTTACGGTATATTTCGCACCGCAGGCCTCGCATCTGATATTCACATAGCCGCGCTCCTTGCCTTCTATATGCGTATCGGGCTTGTGGCATTCTTTACATATTACATACACTTCAAAGTACCTTTTTATCTTTGCATTTAAAGAGGCCTGTGATATCTTGGTGCCTATGTCAAGGCTCTGGTTGTTTATATTTACAGGAGCTGCAAGTTCCTTAGTAAGGTATTTCGCAATCTCACTTTTTTCCCTGCGTGCCTTGTCAGCTATCTGCTCTATGTTCTTTATGATAGTCTTATTGCCCTGTATAAGCGAGTCCACTTCAGGTATTACAAAGTCCGCTTTCTCCTCTGAAAGCTGTGGCAGCTCAGAAAAGGCCTTGTCAAGCAGTTGATAATAGTCCAAGACAGCACCAAATAGCTTTGCAACGCATACGGGAAATCCAGCACGCTTCAGCTGCGGCATGAAAGTAAGCTGCAGCAGGTGACATCCTCTCACCTCTAAAGAGTGCGGCTTCCTCCCTAAAAAGGGAGCTCCAGTTCCAAACGATAATAAAATATGGGAGAAAAAGGAATATATATGTATGCTGACAACAATCCTATAAAGAGTTGGCATTTACATTCTAGCACCTCGTCAAAGCCAAACCATCTAATTCCATGCCTCAGTACATAAGAAAGAAGGCAGGAAAAGCGTCTGGTGCACAAACGCAAGATTCTTAATTTGTCATGTTTCTATATAATGGGCAGCAAGGCGGGAAGCTAGGGGTTTCCCAATCCGCAAATCCCCTTCAGGCGGGCCAATGCCGGCGGCGTGCCGTATCTGTGTCAGAAGGACCATGCCAAAGCGCTGAGGTTCTGCCTTCGGTGGTAGTTTTATAGATGAACCGGGCCAGGCCGGAAGGAGCAACCCTAAGTATATGGCATCTATGGCTGTGCTATAATGCATCTACCAGAAAATGCGTACACATGACTATGCTCCGAAGATACAGGACTGAGTAGAGGCACGGAAACCCCTAATGCAGTTGCTGTGCAATGCCGGTTGCTGCTCACAAATGCCGGGGTCGCCTAGTGGTACAACAACAGGCAATGGCCTTTGCTGCACTAAAGGGCGGCAGCCTGCTAAGCTGTTTGGCCAAAAGCCTTCGCGGGTTCGATCCCCGCCCCCGGCGCCATCATTATCAGCTACACCCATGTGCGTCTCAGCCTGCACGGCTGCCTTCTTTTGAGACCTGTCTTCCCTGCCTCTGGTGAGGGAAAGCACGCATGCTACGAAAAGAAAGAAGAGCGAGAGCAGCAGAGCCGCATCGATACCCGCCAGAAACGATTTAGAGAGCCCTCCTATAAGCCTTGATGTGCCTATGAAGATGCTGAATGCTGTGGCCCTGGAGACTGCCGAAGAAGCCGCAGTTATGGAAAGCACATAACTGCCTAGGGTGCCGATGTTCGACATAGTTCTCAGAAGCCCCGACACACTCCCATGCCTCTCTGTACTGGCATGTGCCATGACCGCGCTGCTGTTGGCGGGCCAGAACATAGAGCCACCTATGCCTGAAAAGAGGGAGGCAAGCACGATTAAGTAAAGAGGGCTTGTTAGAGTGAGCGTGAGGTATATGATAACCGTTATGCACATCATACTTATGCCGAGTGTCGCAAGCAGCCTGGCGCCGAACCTGTCAGAGAGCCTGCCCATATATGGTGCAAAGATACTGCTTAGCACATAGCCGGGAAGCAGCAGTACAGCCGCGTCGAAAGGGGAGAGGCCCCTGATGCCCTGAAGGTAAAGCGTTATCAGAAACACTACAGAGAGATAGCCCAAGGCTTGGAAAAAGGCTGCAAGTATAGAGGTGCGCAGTATTCTGTGCCTGAAAATCTCTACAGGTATCATAGGCGAATGCACCCTGCGCTCCCAGAAGACGAAGAAAGGCAGCAGCGCAACCCCTGTTATCATCAGCAGCATGTCGATAGTGTTTAGTCCTGTGCCTGCGAAGTCAACAAGGCCATAGGAAGCAAGGCCCAGTGCAGCCGCCAGAAGGAGCATGCCTGAGAGATCCATGCCTGCCTTAACCACGTGCTTGTCCTTAAGGTACTCAAGCCCCATAAACAGCGCTACGATGCCAAGAGGCACATTGATGTAAAAGATAAATCTCCAGCCTGCGAATGTAGTAAGTATGCCACCTAGCACTATGCCGAGCAGCGCCCCAACGTTCCAGCCCATGCTTATATAGCCATAGGCCCTGCCCCTTTTATCCCTCTCAAATGTATCAGCTATGATGGCTCCGCTGTTTGCCTCGAGCAGTGAGCCCCCCACCGCCTGAATGGCGCGCGCACCTATAAGCATACCTATGCTCGGAGAGAAACCGCAGAGCACTGAGCCGACTACGAAGATGCCGAAGCCGGCATTGAACATCCTACTTCTGCCTAAGAGATCACCGAGCCTGCCTAGCTGTGTTGTAGCCACCGCCACTATGAGAAGGTATATGATGATGACCCATATGGAGCTTGAGAGGTGGGTGTGCAGCCCCTGTGTAAGCGCAGGCAGTGCAAGCAGCACTATCGTTGTATCGAGCGCACCCATAAGCGTGCCAAATACAAGTATTGCAAGTATTTTGTTCTC
>CAZOFK010000051.1:0-5943 GCA_964579185.1 Microcaldota archaeon | reverse complement strand
TCTAGGCTTTGTATTCTCAGCGCAGATGGTAGGATGAGAAGGTTCTTTGTTGTGCATGGAATAGTGCAGGGTGTCGGATACAGGAGGCTTGTCGCTGGCATGGCGCTCAGGAATGGCATATCAGGCAGCGTAAGGAACCATGAGGACGGCAGTGTTGAGATATTTGCAGAAGGCAGTGAAGCGAACCTTGATTCATTCAGGAAGGAATTGTATGTTAATGAGAGGCATGGGCCGCAGGTCTTCTCTATCGAGGAGTACGGAGAGGGGGAGCGCGGCTTCCCTGAGAAAGCACCTGCTCTGAAAGGCTTCAGTGTTGAAGAATAGTTATACCGTAAATGACTCGCTGCGCAGTGGCACAGCTGTGTTGTATCTTTTGTTCAGTGAGAGCATAAGCTGGTGCGCCTTTTCGCTCTCCCCATGCACTATGAATATGTTCCTTAAGCCCTTTATCTTGCCTATGAAATGCAGCAGCTGCGGCCTGTCGGCATGCGCAGAGAAATGATACTGCTCCACGGCCATGCGTACTTCCACCTTCCTGCCATCTATCTCAAGAGACCTGGAACCCTCAAGCAGTACTCTGCCGCGCGTTCCCTCTGCCTGATAGCCTACAAGTATAAGCTTGTTTGACTCGCTGCGGGCCATATGCGCCATGTACTTGAGTATGGGGCCGCCTGTCAGCATGCCGCTTGTCGTCACTATTATGCCAGGCGTACTTCCGTGCATTATCCTGTTGCGCTGCTGTGAAGTTATGACAGGGACGAAGTTTTTGCTCTTGAAAGGGTCATCGTCGTTCATGAGGATACGCTTCTGCAGCTCATCCCTGCAGTAGATAACGTTATGCCTATGTATTCTTAGTGCCTTGTTGACCATGCCGTCTGTGTATATGGGTACTGTGGGAAGGCTTCCCGATTTCATGTAATCGTCAAGCACGAGTAGAAGCTCCTGTGCCCTTCCGACTCCGAAGCTGGGCATTACAACATTGCCGCCGTTGTTCAGGGTTTCCTTGATACTCAGCGCCATCCTGTTCAGCGTTGACCTCTCAGAAGGGAAGGTATCTGCGTCTCCGCCGTATGTGCTCTCGGTTATGAGCGTGTCTGCAGTTAGGTGCTCGGTATATGCAGGATCAAGAAGCTTTGTTGTCCTGAAATTCACGTCCCCTGTGTAAAGCAGCCTGTTCTTTCCGTCGCTTGCTTCTATCATCGCACTGCCCAGTATGTGGCCTGCAGGCACAAGCTTTATCTTGAGGCCGTTTATGCTGAATTCTTTATGGTACTCTGCTATATTGTAATAGCGCTGCATGGACTGCACTGCCCCTTTCCTTACGCCTTCAGGGTTGGATATATTCAGGTAATCGCTGACTAGAACATTTATGAGCTCGAGTGTAGGCTTTGTGGCATAGATGGGTCCTCTGTAGCCTTCTGAGTAAAGATGCGGCAGGTAGCCAGAATGGTCAAGGTGGGCATGTGAGACAACAACGGCGTCTATGCCTTTGAGTGTAGTGCTGTCGAGTGCTGGATACTCATTGACTGCACCCAGTTTGATGCCAGAGTCGAGGAGTACGCTAGCACCGGCGCTTTTTATTAGTATACAGCTCCTTCCTACCTCTCCCGCGGCCCCAAGAAATGAAACTCTCAATTTAATCACTGTCTTCCTTCTGCATCTGGCCCTTCTTCTCCTTGATTACGGCTATATCTGCAAGGCTTACCTCTGCAGGCTTGACCTCATGGACAGGCTTTTTGTACGTTTTCCTCCTTTCGAGGCCATTCTGCTTTCTCAGATCTGAGTAGAGTACGTCAAGCTTTTTTTCTATTTCGTGCAGAGAAGCATTGGATTCTTCTATCTTCTTTGTTGCTTCTTCTATGTCTCCGGCTACAAATTCTGCCTTGCGCTTTGTCCTGTAGCGCTTAATTGCTTCCTCGAGCTCGCTGTCTATCTCACTCTTTTTACGTATAAGCTCGCGTTCTGACTCAAGCGTGAATGCCTCGGTGGAGATCCTGAATTCCAGGCGCTCCTTCTTGCGCCGCAGGTAGCCTATGTTCTTTGTGTTGTTTTTATTCATGTCGAGTATCTTCTTTAGCGCTTCCTGCTCCGCGATCTTGTATGCCAGCTTGCGCCTGTACCTTCGCATCTCGTCAAGAATGGCGAACTTCTTCTTGCGCTCTTCGTCTATAGCCTTCCTGAGCTGGCGCATCTCCTCTGGTTCTTCAGGACCGCGGGACGCCGCAGGGCTGGCTGTGATGGCCTCCTGCTTGCTCCTGTTTTCCTTATGAGATGAAGCAGGAGGAACGCCGCCGGTGTGCACAGATTCGTGCTCGTTTGCATTACTGTTAGAGTTCTCGCCCAGTCAATCGCCTTCAGATGTTATAGATAAATTATAAGCGTCAAGCAGCTTATCCGTAGCTTTGGCTATAGAAAACTTGTTGGCAGTCTTAATTGCATCTCTAATATATGAATATGAACCATTTAAAGCCTTTTCTATTTTTTTTGCGCAATCAATGTAATCTCCTGGCCTGAATTTTTCGCCGTTTTTACCGTCTTGCACAAGCTCGCTGAGCGCGAGGTAGTCGGCAGCAACGACAGGCTTGCCGGTAGCCATAGCCTCAATTGAGACTATGCCCTGGGTCTCAAATGTCGAAGGCATGCAGAAGATGTCGGATGCTGCGTATACCTTCGGCAAGAGAGAGCGCTCAACATAGCCCATGAAATGCACGCTGCCAGATATATTCAGACGAGCTGCCATGCCTTTGTAGTATGAGTCAGCAGGGCCTGCACCTGCTATGACAAACCTCACATCATTCCTCTTCTTAAGAAGGCGGGCTGCGGCCTTGAGCATAACCTCGAGCTTCTTCTCCCTTCCCAGCCTGCCCACGTAAAGAACGAGCTTCTCCTTCTGCCCTATCCCAAGGCTTTCCCTTATCATACTGCCGTCCACGCGCGGATTGAAAAAGTGCGTATCGATGCCATTTGGCACCAGCATCACACTCTTTATGCCATAGCCAAGCAGCATCTCCCTTACCGCGTTGGACGGCGCGGTTGTGACATTACACTTGTTGTAGAAAAAGCGCGTGTACATGAGCATGTACTTTGAGGTTATGCGCTTTAGCTGCCTATTTTTCGGATAGTAGCTGTTTATTACAGACTTGTTGTTAAGCATAGTGTGGTATGAACCCACTATAGGATAGCTTGCAAGCATAGCGCTTATCAGGGCAGCAAAGCCCATGAAGAAAGGGGTATGCGCATGTATCAGATCTATATCAAGCTTCCTCAGCTTCGATATGGAATAGTAAGGGAAGAGGGCCATGTTATATTGGGGGTATGGCTTGAATCCCACACCAGGATATAGAAAAATGTCCTTGCCTTTCTTGCTCCTGCCTGACTTTATATTGTAGGTGCCGAAGATATAAACGCTGTGCCTGCGCCGTTCGAGCTCATTTTTGAAATTCAGTATGGAGCTTACTACTCCGTCGACAGCAGGCAGATAGGTGTCGGTATAGAATGCTATATTAAGCCCCATGAGCTCACGATGCCCTTGCTAAGAGAAGCGGTTTACAGCTTTACTGCCTCGCCGCCTGCTGCCTTTATCTTGGCTTCGGCACTTTTTGAAAAGGCCTTTGCTTTTATAGAAGCAGATAATGCAAGGCTGCCGCCCCCTAGCACTTTGTAGCCGCGCAGCTCCAGGCTCTGTGCGCCTGCCTTTATGAGCCTCCTTGAGACCTCGTCGAGGTTTATGGCGGGATAGCGCTTCTGCCTAAAAGGCGTAAAGCCCACCTTCCCTAATCTGCCCGCAAGCACTGCTTTGGTGAACTTGTGCTTTTTCCCTCCTTTACCTACTCCGCCGCGGCTCCCTTTGCCGCGGTTGTTCTTTATGTTCCCCACTCCCCAGCTTCTCATGCCTAGGTATTTCCTGCTTGTTTTGCTGCGTCTATATGCCATTGACCTCAACCCTTTGTCATCCTGGCTATGAGAGTGTTTATTTTTATGCCGCGATAGCCCAACGCACCTCCGCTGCTGTATCCTTTCTTTATGCCTTCGTACCCGTGCCTTGGCGGGTGCAGCCTTATGGGCATCTTAAGAAAGCTCTTTGCTGTTCTCTTCCCTGCCTTGAACTCTTCCAGAACATCCTTGGCAGGAGAGGCACCGTTCCTCTCTAGCAGATTTTGAAGTGTCTCATCGCTAAGCTCCCCGTATGTGACAAAGTCGTTGCACTTCCTGATCATCCCTATGTTTGATCTTGTGCCATAGAGCAGTACCATGTTGTTTACACGGCCTATGTTAAGCCTTGAGAGCGTCTCGCTTATGCTTTGCCTGACGCCTACCCTGCCTCTGACGCGTATGACTGCAAGTAACTTATTCTCAAGGTTGGCTTTCATAAAACACGGACCTCACGTATTTGGCTATCTTGAATGGATGCTTTCCCGTATAGAACAGCATTTATAAGATATACAAAGAAAAGTATATAAAGGTATAGCGGCTCTCTGCCAGACTGACAGAAAAACAGCATTTGAATATGGTATGTTCCTCCATGCAGGCAGCATGCAAATGTTTTTATAATTTGGTTCTGAATCACCACTATGGAGTATTGCACATGCCTTTCTGAAGCGACGCGTGTAGAATAGGGAGAACCATGAGAGGCATATCACTTATAACTGTTATCCTTGCATTCGCAATGATAGCAAACGCTTACGCATACTACAACATAACGTACGTGAATACTACACTTATACTAAACAAGAATCAGAGCGCACATGTCATAGAAAACTTCTATGTCTATGTAAGCAACAGCTCCATGAACCAGTATACATTGGACAGGGCTGCCGGGGGCTTAAACATAAGCTACTGGCAAGGCGTATTATATACACATGCACTGAGAGAGCACATAGTAAGCAAGGACAGGAGCATATATAACTTTTTATTTTTGGTAGGGCCGCTTGCAAAGACAGACGGAGGGGGCGATGCAGTATTCGAGATGAGCTACTATGTTAATAACGTTACATCACTGGAGAACATTGCCCCTAGAGAATTAGAATACAGGCTTAACAACAGCATTTTCAACTTCCAGCAGACGGCTAGCGGCCAGGCGCTGCCTGCTGATACCAGACTTAACTTTATGATACCCTCTGGCGCCCGTGCCCTTTCTATCTATCCGTTGCCCGACTCGCCGCGCCCTGATTTTATGGGCAACTATACCAACACGACGCTCTACTCGTGGTATTCTGGGGAGTCCCTTAACAAGTTAACCTTCGCGTATGTGATCAAGCAGACACTGCAAGAAGAAGTGCTAGAGTACTTCAAGGGGGTATATAGGGTATACGGAAGCATTATTTACGGCTTCGGAGTCATTGTGATCGTATTGTTTATAATATATGCATATCTCAAGTCGGGCAGGACTGAGACGCGAAAAGGAAGATAGGCCTTTTTTGGGAAGATTATTAAATTCTTATGTGGATAGAGTATATATAGAGTGATAGTGTCACTAAAAATCACGCTAATAACAAAAAAGGTGAATGATATGGCTGAAGAAATCGCTGAAGAAGAGAGTGTGAAGAGTTTAATCTCTGAGAATGTGGTCTTGATAGGCAAGAAGCCCGCCATGAACTATGTACTGGCCGTAGTGACGCAGTTCAACAATGGGGCAAAGAGCGTTAAGGTCCGCGCAAGAGGCAATGCTATATCAAGGGCAGTGGATGTGGCAGAGATATCAAGAAACAGGTTTGTTACAGATGCGAAGGTTGAACGCATAGCAATAAATTCTGAAGAGCTGGCGAATGAGGATGGGACAAAGTCAAAGGTAAGTACCATAGAGATAGTGCTTGCGAAATAGATACGGCTCTTTTTCTTCTTTTTCTTTATTTTTTTATTCGCACTTTCTCTTCTTTTTCCGGACCAATCTAAGGCAAAATCACTGGAAAGCGGAATATTGAATTAAGTATAAGATGCCAAACA
>CAZOFK010000050.1:0-5989 GCA_964579185.1 Microcaldota archaeon | reverse complement strand
ATCCCTTATAATAAGGGGGAAGCCCATACGCTTTAGCGGTGGGAGGATGTCACAAGTAAGGGGAGTAATAATAGATGTAGATTATATTGTTTCAGAAGGAAGGAGCCTGATACGCATAACGCTCAAAAGCAACGGGAGGGTTTACACACTGTATGACCCTGCCTTCTATCCTTATTTTTACCTTGTTCCTCACAACGAGAGCATCACAGAAGAGAGTATAGCTGGCGTAGGCGTGGTGAATGGTGGGAATGCCATACATCATGTAGAGAAGGTTAAGCGAAGCATTGCGGGAACAGAAAAAAATGCGTTCAGGATAGAGACAATCAGCACTAAGGATGTGCCCATACTCAGCGAGGCACTGCTTGAGTTTGGTGAACGGTACGAATATGACATTTTATTCTGGAAAAGATACCTTATAGATAAAGGCATCTCGCCACTGCGCGGAGCCATGGTAGTGTACCGCAATGAAGCGGACAGGCTCGTGATCGAGAGTATAGAGGGTGCGAGTATCCTTCCAGAAGGGATAACGCACCTTTGCTTTGATATAGAAACCTATAACCCGCAGGGTACACCACGCCAGGATGTTGACCCAGTGATAATGATAAGTTTTACTGACGGAAATGATAAGGGAGTTATAACAACAAAGAGGGTAAACAGGGATTTTGTAAGGGTCGTGGCAGATGAAAAGGCGCTTATAGAGGCCTTTGTTGAAGTAGTCATGGAAGGAGACTATGATTTCATAGTGGGTTACAACTCCTCTAATTTCGACATACCGTATCTTATAAAAAGGGCTGCTGTTACAGGTGCCAATTTTGAAATAGGCAGGTATGGCGCCGTCAAGACAGAGCATCATGGGCTTGTTGAGGCTGTGAAGATACCTGGCCGTGTCAATGTAGACGTATACAATGTTGCCAAGTTCGTCTCGATAGTAGGTGCATCGGAGAAGCTCATACGCGCTAACAGGCTTACGCTCAGCGAGGTGTACAAGGCAATCACAGGGAGCGCGAAGCTTATGGTGGATAGAAGGAATATATGGCAGCTCTGGGACGGCGATAATGTAAGCCTCGAGGAGCTTGCGGAGTATTCGATGGGGGATGCCCTTGCGCTTGATGAAGTATATGCCTTTTTCATACCGCTTGAGATGGAGATTGCAGGCATCACAGGAACAACCATAGGAGAAGCGTGCATATCCACGACAGGGCAGCTTGTGGAATATTTCCTTATGAGATATGCCCATAACAATATAGAGCTGGTGCCTGACAAGCCTTCAGAGTCAGAGATAGACAAGAGGCTTGTAAACCCCATAGAAGGCGCATATGTCAAGACTCCTGATGCAGGCATCTACAAGGATATTGTAGTGTATGATTTCAGGGGCCTGTATCCCTCTATCATAATAACCTACAACATAGACCCATCAACGCTCTGCAAAAACGGCTGCACTGAGTACTATGAAACGCCGATAAAAATAAGGTTCATGAAGAAACCCATAGGCATAATACCGAAGGCGCTCAAGATACTTATAAAAGAGAGGTCTGAGATAAAGATGGCTTACAAAAAAGACCCTGACAACAAAAATCTTATGGCGAGATCTCAGGCGCTCAAGATACTTGCAAACTCATTTTACGGCTACCTCGGGTATGCACGCTCGAGGTGGTATTCTAGGGAGTGCGCTGCGAGCGTCACTGCTTTCGGGAGGTCTTATATATCAATGACGATGGAAGAGGCGGAGAAGGCAGGATTCAGGGTGCTATACGGAGATACCGATAGCGTCTTCCTGCTAAAAAACGGCAGACCTAAGGAAGACGCATCTGCCTTCCTCAAGAAGATAAACAACTCTCTGCCAGAATCGATGGAATTGGAGCTTGAGGACTTTTATGTAAGCGGGGTCTTTGTAGGAAAGAGAGGCGGCGAAACAGGCGCGAAGAAGAAGTACGCGCTGCTTTCAGAGTCAGGCAGGATAAAGATAAAGGGCTTTGAGCTTGTCAGGAGGGATTGGTCCAACATAGCGAGGGAGACGCAACGCATGATACTTGAGACAATACTGAAAGAGGGAAGCAAAGACAATGCGGTAAGGATAATCAAAGATACAGTGAAAAGGCTCAGGGATGGTAATGTTGAGATGAAGGACCTTGTTATACATACGCAGCTGCGCAAGCGCATAGACAGCTATGATGCAAAATCTCCTGAGCTTGCGGCAGCAAAGAAGGCCATCGGGATGGGCATCAGGAAGCGCCATGAGCTAGAGGGTTCTACAATAGATTACGTGATAACCAAGAATGGAGGCAGCATATCGGAAAGGGCTGAGCTTGAGGAGACAGCTAAGAGCTATGATCCTGACTACTATATAAACAATCAGGTAATACCTGCAACGCTCAAGATACTTAAGGAGCTGGGCGTGAGCGAAGACGAGCTAAGGCTAGGCGGTTCGCAGAGAAGGCTTGGATAATTTGGTAATTTCATGGATTACGATGAGCTAAGGTCAGTAGGCAGCGTTTCATACACGGCACTTGCCGAGGCTAAAGGCTATGTCAGGGAGGGCGCAAGCCTGCTTGATGTAGCGGAAAGGCTCGAGGCTTATATGAAAGATAAGGGCTTCGGGCTCGCCTTCCCTGTCAACATATCTATAAACGAGGTGGCTGCGCACTATGCGCCTTATGCTGGAGATGGCAGGGTCTTCAGCCCTTCAGATCTTGTAAAGATAGACCTTGGTGCAAGGAAAGGCCACAGCCTTGGAGACTGCGCAATAACAATAGATTTATCAGGAAGGTATGCCAAACTCGTGGAGGCCAGCGAGAAATGCCTAGAGGATGCCATAAGCCTTGTGCGCGCGGGGCGTGAGGTGCGTGAGATAGGCAGAGGCATAGCAGAGACTGCAAAGGAATACGGATTCGAGCCTATAAGGAACCTGGGAGGACATGGTCTTAGCGATACTGAGCTTCATGCAGACGTCTTTATACCTAACTACGACAACGGCGACAGTACGGTGCTGGAGGAGGGCCAGGTTATAGCAATAGAGCCCTTTATAACTACAGGGCAGGGCTACGTCGAAGAGGATGAGACGGCTTATATATTCCAGAAAAACGGTGCAGTGTCTGTGCGCTCAGACGCAGCAAGAAGGCTTGCCGCGTTCATAGACTTGAATTATGAGACATTCCCGTTTGCAGAGCGCTGGCTCGTCTCTGCGTTCCCCGAGATGTCGGAATTCACAATAAGGAAGGCGCTGCGCGAGTTTGAGATGTCTGGCGTACTTGAATCCTTCCCCCCGCTTATCGAAAAAAAGAAAGGCATGGTAGCGCAGACTGAGAAGGAGATGATAGTCGGAAAGGATTCGTGCGAGATCATCACAAAGTAGCTAGACCTCAGCCAACCAGTCTGAGAACTCGCTGTTTTCTCCATGCACTATGCTTGAAAGGCTGTCAGACAGCATTTTTGTGATAGGCCCGATCCTTCCTTCACCTATCTTCCTTCCATCGACATATGTTATGGGGGTGAGCTCTGCCGCGGTGCCCGTGAAGAAGAGCTCGTCGGCGGTGTATAATTCCTCCCTGTGCACATCCCTTTCCTCAATGAGTATACCTATGCTTTCTGCTATCTTTATTATAGAGTCCCTAGTTATGCCAAGCAGTATATCTGAAGATTCAGAAGGCGTGAGGAGTGTGCCGTTCTTGCACAAGAAGAGGTTTTCGCCCGGACCCTCCGCGACATGCCCGCTGCTTGAGAGCAGTATGGCTTCCTCGGTGCCGTTCTCCCTGGCCTCGAGTGATGCGAGTATTGAATTCAGGTAATTGCCGCTGGCCTTTGCCTGCGGAGGAAGGGTCTCGGAGCTTATCCTTCTCCACGAGGAAACGCTGCACTTTATGCCTTTATCTTTTCCCTCGAAATAGTTGCCGAACGGCAGAGCCGCTATGGCTACGCTCACCCTCTTGTTATACACTGAAAGCCCTATATTCTGGTCGTTGTAGAACGCATACGGCCTTATGTAGCAGCTTTTAAGCCTGTTTTTCCTTATAAGCGTTGTGACTGCAGACTCAAGCTCCTTCTGGCTATAGCCCAGATTCATCCTGTATATTTTTGCGCTGTTGAGGAAGCGTGTGATATGGTCATGTAGCCTGAAGACAGCAGTGCCGCTGCCTGTTTCATATGCCCTCATGCCTTCGAAGATGCCGCTGCCGTACTGCAACGAATGCGTAAGCAAAGGCACATTCGCCTTAAGAGCGTCTATCAGCTTGCCGTCCATCCATACATATGAACCTGTGCGCATGATAGGAATAGAGGGTAAGAGTTTAATAATTTTGCTGCGGTAAGGGTATCATGCGACTTTGCCTATACATAAGCATAATGCTCATGCTTGCAGTACCTGCGGCCTTAGCTGCCGCTAATTCATCGTATCTTCAGGTAGTGGGCCCTATCAATGCAACGCTTTACAACAATGAGAGCATCTACCTAGGGAAGGTAGGTCCTGGCGAGAGTTTTTATGTCCTAGCCAATTCCACATCCATAACTCCTAACGGTCTGCTTGCCAATATAGGATGGGATACGTTGAGTGCCGTAAGCGTGCCGCAGGGATGGTCATCGCAGAGCTCACCCCTATATGAGAATCCCATGAAGATGAAGATAACGGTTTCCTCTTCTGCGGCAGATGGAAGCTACAGGCTTATGCTTAGGGCCGTAAACATACAGAATTACTCAGGACTGGGAAACCTCACCTTCTATGCATATGTTAATGTGACCACAGATGTGTTTAACCTGGGCGTCAGTCCAGAAGAGTTAAGGGCAGGGATAGGGCAGAAGGAAGACCTTTATGTTCAGATAAACAATACGGGCGTGTCTGACGATCCTTTTGTAATAAGCGCTCACGGCCTTCCGGCATGGAACGTATCTGAAGAAGCTATCTCTGTGCATTCTGCGGAGAGCATCTTCAAATACCCGATATACCTTGAAGAGCCAGGCGTATATAACTTCAACCTCTCCGTAACTTCTGCGGCAAGCCCTTTGATAGAAAAGTCATACGCACTGACCTTTGTCGTGGACGAGAGCTTGCCTTACGATTACAGCACTATAGACAAAGGAGTCATACTTTTTCCTGTGATATTCGAGCCTGTATACGCTTTCATGTCTTTTATATCAGCAGCATATAAGAGCTTCTCCAAGGGCCACTGATTATTTAGGACGTATACAGTGAGGTCGGCGCGCGCTGTGAAGTGATTATATGTCAAAGAAAAATGCACAGGGGTTCATGCTGCTATTTGCAAAGGCAGTTTCGCTTAATGACATATGCAGGTATGCGTATAATTTCAATTTCACCTCTTCGTGTCTCTTTTCGCTGAGGCGCGGAAAGAAGAGCAGGGTATTTGCCCTCTGCGAAACTCTGGGCAAAAAGACGCTTGCATGCTATGTAGATATGGAACACGGGAAAGACATTGACCGCTTGAGGTACGTGCCTCCTTCTGAGGATGTTGCTGAGGTTTCAGAGGTAACAGGATCCGGCTCCAAGAACGACCAGTACAGCATAAATGTGATAGGCATAGACACGGATAAAGGAATTGAAAGCAGCAACGCTAAGGGCAAGATATCTCTGGTAAGACTGAGGAGCGTTGAAGATCTTATAGTTGCTGCGATAAAGAAAGCTGCAGGTGCTGAGACAGTGCCACACGTCTATGCCTTTCTGTATAAGGGAGAGAGGGTCATGGCGGCGCTACAGCTCTTCGATGAATTAGAAGGGGATGATGGCACCAGTGTCATGTATTATGCATACTACAAAGGCGAGGATGCAAGTTTTGCAAGATACAATTACACTGAAAATAGCGTCGACTTCGCGAATGTCGCAGGAGAACATTCATATATGTATGTAAAGATAATAAATCTCGCTGAAAAGTTCCCGTTTTTCGAAGAGTGACATAGGGCGTTGAAGGTATATGCCCGAGTAGCTCAGTGGTAGAGCGTCTGGCTGTTAACCAGAAAGTCGCAGGTTCGATCCCTGCTTCGGGCG
>CAZOFK010000049.1:0-6142 GCA_964579185.1 Microcaldota archaeon | reverse complement strand
TTGCGAAGCCTAGCAGTGCAGTGAGGATTCCTATAACTACCAGGTATGGAGATAAGAACGAAAACCGCTCTGTGAACGGGTTAGCACCCGAGAATCTCGTGCCGTTTATCCTGTAATTTACTATGCCTCCGCTTCCTGATATGAGAACTGGCTGACCGCTGCCGCTTATACTGCGCAGCGTGGCAGTAGGATTGAATGTAAGGATGCGATATGCAGAATAAGCAGCTATAGCCACTCCTACAACTATCAGCAGTATGCCTGCTATCCTCATTATATTCCAGATTCCTCCTTTTTTCTCATTATTATTCATGTTAACCACTGTAATATATTCACTCTGCCCTCAGGGCGCGTATAGGGTCTATCCTAGACGCCTTCCATGCAGGGTATAAACTGGCAAGTACGCTTACAAAGACAGCAAGCAGTATGGCTATGCCTATGATGCTAGGGCTTATAGTAGGAGTAAATGAGGGCATGCCCGAACTTCCCGGAGACGATTTAAATGGTGTGCTTCCTGCCGATGCACCGCCGCTAGAGACATAAAATCCTTTGCCTCCCTTTGGAGTGCCCTGCCTGCTGACCTGATACTCACCTGCATGTGTAGGTGTGCTGCTGGGGCTCCCACCCCTGCCTACTGAGAGAAGGTTTGGAAGTATGTAGGAAACACCAGAGCCCAAGAGTGATCCGATAATGCCACCCATAAGGCCTATTATTACAGCCTCGGATAGGAATAAGAACATTACATCCTTCTGTCTGAAGCCTATCGATTTAAGTATGCCTACCTCATGTGTGCGCTCGTTGACTGATACCATCATTATGCTTAGTATGCTTATGCCTGCAACGAGAAGCGATATGCCCGCTATCCCAGCAAGAAGCAAGCTTAGCGATCCTGTGATTGAAGCGACTGTACTTGTGAGCTGTTCAACAGAGAGCACCTTCGCCCTGCCGTTATAAACATTACCGAGTAGCGTACCGAGTGAGGAAACGGTGCTCGTGTTTGTCGCCTTAACCACCAGTATGTTATAAGAATACTTACCCAACATGACCTCGGCTTCCTGAAGCGGTACAAATACAGAGCTGTCAGGAGATATGAAGAACGATGCACCGTATGGGTTAAGTATGCCTACAGGCACTAGTGTCGTACTCTTTGACCCGGCTCTTTGTATTATGCTCAGGTATGCCGGCTCGTCTATAGAGATTGATGGCACAGTCTGACCCACATCTGGGAACGCTACGCTGTATCCTATTAACGCTACAGGCCCGCCGCTGCCGTTGTATGCGGTGCCGTCGTATAGGTTCACCCCCCCTATTGTGCTTGATATGCTTGAATTGTCTATTCCGAATACAGTCACAGTGTCTGATTGCCCTGAGACAGTGATATTTGCGGTGAAGCGGAGCATTGGCACAACACTGCTTACATTAGGCAGCGATTCTATCTCAGCAACGTCTGAATCTGTGAATATCGTGCCTGCACCGCTCGGAGTAACGAAGAGCGTTGTCGGGCCTATCTTGTTCAGAGACTGCGAAATGCTGTTGCTGATTCCTGAAGTTAGGGAGATGAGCGCGACTATTGCGGCTACGCCTATCACAACACTAAGCACGGTGAGGCCTGTCCTGAACTTCCTCTCCGACATGCCTTTCAGGCCTAGAAGGAAGAGAGCCTTTACGTTCATTTATTGCGCACCTTCCTGTTGCTTTTCCTGTAAAGGTATATCCCTATTCCTCCTGCAATAACCACTATCACGAGAGGAATAATCATTCCGGAGGCTGATATTCCATGCTTTCCTATGCTGCTGTTGGTTGCACTGCCTGCGGTAGGAGAGCTGCCGAGGCTAGCGTTACCGCTACCTACTTCTACGGAGAAGTTCATCGTTGCGTTGACTTTCTGGTGGAGATTGTTCAGGTAGGTAAGCACAACTGGTATCACATACGTTCCTGATTTTGCATTGGGAGAGATCCTGAAACTGACTGTGAATGCCGTAGGATTATCTGGTAGGATATCACCTACGAATGTGGTATTTGCGCCGAGCGGTGCCATCCTTTTTGGAGGATATGCTGTGACGGTTACAGCTGACGCAGTGGTTGTGCCGAGGTTGTTAAGCGTTGAGGTAAGCGAGAAAATGCCGCCCCTGGTAAGCGTTGATGGAAGGATAGTGGTGCTGACTCGCGTTAAATTGATGTACCCCGGGGTAAGGAAGCTGAGGACCCTCTGGTTGCTCTCAGACTGGCCATCATACGCAAGCTGCACGTCAAGGTTTGCAACTGTGCTTCCTGAAGAGGATGAGCTTGCAACGTAAAGCTCAGTGGGTATATTTACGCTTGCACCTGGAGCTATGCTCTTGAAGTTCGCGTAGCCTTCAGAACCTATAAGTGTCAGCGGAGATTGTGCGCTGAGGATTGCAGATACGTTGTCTATAACACTTGCACCGTTATTGGTTATTGTGAGGTTTACTTTATTGATGCTTCCTGACTGAACCTCAGATGTAGATGCAGAAAGGGAGACTGAGCTCTGCAATGCTGAGAGCGCATATAAAGACAGGTAGCTTGTTGCCGAAGTGTTATAGCCGTATGGGCTTATGTAATGGGGATCAAGGTCTGCGCTGATAGACTGCCCTGCCATACTCGGCGGCACATATAGCTGTAGGGTCACGTTCCCAGTGGCGCCTGGCGCTAGGGAATTTATCACCTGCGGAGTATTCTCAAGATATATTGAAGAGGATGATGCCATAACTGTGTCTATGCCATACGCATAGCCTGTACCTCCATTATGCACCTTCAGAGTAAGATTGTTTACTTCTCCCGCGACAAGGGCGCGAGAATTTGGCATAAATGTCAGGCTTGGAGAGCCGCGCATCGGTATGCCTATGCTGAATGTCTGCTCGTTTCTGGCAGTATTTACTGTGTAGTTCGTATAATTGTAGTAAAGGTATAGGTAATAGCTGCTCGTTGAGTTATTTCCTACCGAGGCGTTGGCTGCTATATTCAGATAAAAGACCATATTGAATATCGTAGATGGGGCAAGCTGCTGCAGATAGTATAATGGATACGTCGATGAGCCGTTGAAGTTAGAATAGATGTTAGACACTTCGAGCTTTCCCTCCAGGTTTACTAAGTTGCATGTTGTACCGTAGTTCTGCATTGTTACAGTGAGAGGGACATCGCTCTCTCCGGGCCCCGCGGCTATCGGATGCGTTGAATTTCCCCATACTACACCGAGCACCTTGAAACCTGTTGCTGATGCAGTACATGTTGCGCTGAAAATACCTAGCTGCAACAGGCCTATGGCTAATACCAGTGTCACCTGCATTCTCGTTTCCATCATTACACCGTTTTATTTGATATATCATCTTGTGTGCATGGCTACCTTTTCTATGAGACCGTCCTTTATGTGCACGCTCCTATCGGAGAGTGAGGTAAGATCAGGATCATGTGTAGCCATAAGTATTGTTGTGTTGTTCTCCTTGCTTACTTTCGCAAGTAGGTCGAGAACCTCCTTAGAAGTCTTTGAATCGAGGTTTCCGGTAGGCTCATCGGCAAGCAGTATGGATGGTTTATTTACCAGAGCGCGCACTATTGCTACCCTCTGCTGCTCTCCGCCGCTGAGTTCAGTAGGCTTTTTCTGCATTTTAGAGCTCAGGCCTACCTCGGTAAGAAGACCTTTTACAAACTCTATGTTCTCCGGGCTGTCATTGCCTTTGACCATGAGAGGAAGAAGTGAATTTTCAAGGGTGCTCAGATACGGGACAAGGTTATAGGACTGGAAGACAAAGCCTATCTTCTCGTTTCTGAGATTCGAGAGCTGACTGTCATTCAGCGATGAGACATCTATTCCATCTATTGATATCCTCCCTCTTGTCGGCGTGTCTAATGTGCCAATCAGGTCAAGGATTGTGGTCTTACCACTGCCTGAGGCGCCTAGAAGTGTTACGAATTCGCCTCTCTTGATTGAGAGAGATATGTCCTTTATGGCAATATATTCAAGCCCTCTCGATCTGTATATCTTGCTAATATGCTCTACAAGGATAAGCGGCTTGCGATTTTCGGCTTTCATGTTATCAATTCCATTTATTTACGCTGCAATTCAGCTTGAGGTTACGTTCGCTTCGGCTATGCCTTCGCTGGTAAGAATATTTACATTGTAGGTGTCGTTTTGCAGTTGTGCTGCAAACCCGTTTGTGAAAGGCCCTCCGGAGTAGTAGAATGTGGCGCTCGAACCTGGTTGGAGGGTGTAGCCCAGAGGCACCTTTAAGCCTAAAACTGCAGGAGGCTGCAACGGTATCAAGGTTCTATTGCCTTCGACTGCGAAGCCGAAAGCGAAGCCCAGGTATGCAGGCATTGCATCTGCGAACCTGCCGCCGATGCCCATACACTGCCTTATATTGTATATAAATATCTGATTTACGGATGCCCTAGACTTTATGAGTATGCCTCCTCCTGCATTAAATGTGCTGCCGTTGCAGATTGCAGACGCATTCAGGCTTATGCTTGAGTTGGTTTGGTTATATGTGATTGCACTTCCTGCAGCTATAACGATTTTGCGCATGGATTCATGCGCCATGCTGCCGTGTAGCATTATGCCTTGCACTATTATAGCTGTGTCGCCGCTATTATGCAGCATTATTCTGAAGCTGGTCTGGCTCTTGTGCAATTCGAGGGAGGCGTTTGATATATTTAAGCTGCTTAGCCTACCTAAAAAGAAATGTTCTCTAATCATAAGGGGATATCTTTTGTGTATTATTGAATAGTCTGGCTTGTACATAATATTGCCGATTGATCCTAGGTGCTCGTAGAATACCGGGCTCCTTCCAATGCTTATGCTTAATGACGGCAGCATCACGAAGATTATTGAGTTATTTACATATGCTGGCACAACTATTGGCATGAGATCTAGTAGCAGGCCCGAGGTTGCATTAAGCCTTTTTTTGTTTTCCACAGTAGAAGCTACCTGCTTGTTTGTAATCGCTACAGGATACGTTATGTTGTCTATCTTTATGCTTGCCGAGGTTATGTTAAACTTCGCAGCGTCTATAGAATAATTGGGTTTTATCCCTATTTCACCTATTATTTGGCTCGCATTCAAGATGCCCATAAGGTCTAGCCTGCCGCTAGAATTAACCATTACCCACTCTAAGCCCGTATTTGTGTGGATATGCACACTCAAAGATGAATAGTTTATGTATAGCGCCTGGGTTCCTGCGGGGACCCGTGGGGGGTCCGTTATGCTTATTGGGATATAGGTAAGACCTGCGCTGGTTGTATGTAGGTACACAGCGATACCCATTATTGCAAAAAGCACCACTGCGTATGTTATCAGCTTATGCCCGCTTATCATCGGATGGTATTTTCCAGCCTTATCTGCAATTGCACTTACTTCAGATTTATGTGCAGGATTAATCTGGTAGTATCTCCACTTTTTTGTTTGGGAACTGTCTTTAGGCACTATGAAGCCAGAACGTATAAGGTCATGAAGATGCTTGCTTACGGTTGACGGGGCAAGTCCGAGCTCTTTGCTTATTTCGCTTAGGTTATCAGTACCGAGTGATATCAGCCCGAGAATCTTCTTTTTAGTATTACCATGCCTGCCCACAATAAGCACCTTGCAATTATATTGCTCAATAAAGGTTTTTAATCCCAGCTTATACATTTCGCTTTTTATTTCGCTTTAGATAAATAGGCTTTAGTGGAGAAAGCAAACATTTTATATACGTATCAAAAGCATACAGAAGAAAAGGTGCAGTGGAAGCTGTTAATGCCCTACGCTGGGCATTACATAAAGGTAGAATTCCCAAGGTCATCTATCTCGATAATGGAACACAATTCATATCGAGACTATTCAAGGTAGATGCAGCAAAATATGGCATCGAACTGATTTTCGGTAAACCATATCATCCACAAGGGAGAGGCAAGATGGGGGCTATCATAAAATACTGTGCAGGGAGCCTATCTCTGTAAACACATTCAAGTCTCTGTCTGAGTTCAGAAGGAAATTATGGGCATATGACAAGACGTACAACAGTTGGAGAAAACAAGAAATACTGGGGTGGAATGCTCCAGATTCTGTTTACAATGACCCAACGTATTTTAACAAAGATAACGATGTATTACACGGAGAAAGCGGACAACGATTGTGACACTATACAATTAA
>CAZOFK010000048.1:0-6183 GCA_964579185.1 Microcaldota archaeon | reverse complement strand
CCAAATTCATCCCACCAATAAATTGATGGGCTTTCTTTGGAAGCATTCTGTAAAGAATCATAGCGCATCTATGCTCTCTTCGGGATAGCCCAGCGCGAGCAGCGCCTTCTTGACGGCCGCCCTGTGGTCTCCCTGAAGTTCTATGAGGCCGTTCTTCGAGGTGCCTCCGCATGCGAGCGCACGCTTGAGCTCCTTCGCCGTCTTCTCTATCTCCTCCCCTGAAAGGCCCGAGACTACGGTCATGTATTTCCTGAATTTCTTCTTCTCTGCATATACCTTTATGCGCCTATTTGTCTCGCGGTTAAGTATGTCGCAGACGCATATCTCCTTTGGGAGTCCGCACTTCGGGCATATCTCAGGCATTATACCTTCGCACCTCTCTCGTTAAGTAGTGTATGTATTTGGGCTATTGATTTCTTCATCTCCTTTATCTTTACCTTCTTGCTTGAAACGCCTGTAGAGACTATCTTCCTGCGCTCTATCGCACTCTCTATCTTGAGCTCTGCAAGCCTCGCCTTGAGCGCATCTGCAGAGAGGGCTTTTAACTCTTTCATCTTCATAAATATCTCCTGCTTACATTGTTTTGATGCGGAACTGCCGCAACAAGCGCAATCGGCAAGCAATAAGTGTATATGCACGTAAAGATATATACGCATTATGGTGCAGTGTAGCTTTGCTATACATGTGGGCGCGAAGAGCTGTAGGTGCTTGCTGCAGCTATGTTCTTTGGCAGCGCTATCTTCTTTACCTCGCGATCAGGGAACTTTGTCCCGGGCTGGACTATCCTGACTGTTACTCCTATGGCGCCGTATTTTGGATATGCGGCTATATGCGCTGCAGTGATAAGCCTTGTCACGCTGCCTGATTTAGGGAGGTAGCCTAACCTTACCTTTATCTTCTTAGCCCTCGCGCCTTTTGCCGCAAGCTTGCCTTTGACTATTATCTCTGCCCCGAGGGCCCCGCTCTCCATGACTTCCCTTATAGCTGCATGTATGAGCCTGCGTGGGTTTATGCCGCGCTCGAGGGAACCTGCTATAGACTTGGCTACGAGCCTTGGCTCGAGCTTTGGGTTTTGCACGTCTGCCACGCTTATCTGCGGGTTATCGAGCTTGAACCTCTTCTTCATGCTGTCAGTCAATGCGTCTATTGTCTCTCCGCCGCGCCCTATCACCCTCCCAGGATTTGTCACATGCGGTGTTATCCTTGTTATCACAGGCGTCTTTTGTATATCGACGCGCGAGAAGCCGGCCCTTGTAAGGGCCTT
Organism: Microcaldota archaeon; assembly: GCA_964579185.1. Lineage (GTDB taxonomy): Archaea > Micrarchaeota > Micrarchaeia > Micrarchaeales > CABMGC01 > JAJYIA01. The sequence goes on along the minus strand of CAZOFK010000048.1, from coordinate 4,919 downwards.
CTCCATGTATCTTGAGATCCTGTATTTAATCATCAGATCAGATATGAACTTCCTTTCTACTACCATGCTTGCACCATTAGACCTGGGCTTTCGCCTCGGGCACTCTCGCCTTTGCCTCTGTGTTACTCTTCTTTGGAGCAGGCTTCTGCGTAGTCTGCTTCTTCTCTGCAGGGTTGCGCCTCTCTATAAGCCTTTTCATCCCTGCCGTTATGCCGCTGTGCCACTCCTCTGCCAGCACTATCTCGACCTTGGCATACTCGAGGTCGCTGTGCATCAATGCGCTTCTGCCGTACATGCCGCGGCCCCATGCTATAGTGCCTTTTGAGGGCTGCCTTCGCTCTATATGCGTTTTGTTCGAGCTTGCGTGTATGACTACCATCTCCTCCGCATCCATGCCGTTGTTCCTGGCGTTCGCCATAGCGTTTACAAGCACGCGCCTTACGTCTCCGGCTGCCTTGACAGGATAGGCCCCCTTCCTTCCGTGGAGCTCGTGCCTTGCACCCATGTGCTTGCTGTGCCTCCTGTAAAGCACTGCACGTTTCTTCTCTTCGATTGCGCTAGCTATGCCGAGGGCTTTGGCCGCCTTCATGTATCGTATTGCGTCGCAGACTGCGGCAAGGTCTTTGTAGCTTGCATCGATGTCGTAGCCCTGGGCGAATGCCATGTTCTCCCTGCCCTTTATTATATTGAACGAGTACTTCATCACTTCACCGCTAGGAACTTGCTGCCGCGTGTGGCTCTTATGCCAGGTGCTGAGTGCGCCACCTTCTTTGTCGTAAATGAGAACTCGCCAAGGCGCCTGCCAGCCATCTCTGCCTTTATCTCGAACTCCTTGAACTCCTTGCCGTTATGCACTGAGAAGTGCATGCCTATCCATGAGGGTATTATGACTGCCTCGCGGACGTGTGTCTTTATGCTTCCAGACTTGCCGGCCTTCTTGAACTCTGCCGCTTTTTCGATAAGCTTCTTGTATTCGGTGGAGGGGTTGAGGAGAGAGCGCCTCTGCCTTGACGTAAGCAGAGCCGAGAATGCCTTTACTGACATTTCAGCAAGCTCTTCTGAGCTCTTCCCCTTGAAAAGATAAACCCTTGGCATTTTATCCACGCTTCTTTCTTCCTACACGCCTTGCTGCTATGTGGCCCACCTTGGCGCCAGGCGGTGCGCCTCTCGAGGTCATGCTTGATGCGCCCTTGTGATGCTGCTTGCCTCCGAATGGATGATCTACGGGATTAGACTTGACACCACGGTTCTTGGGCCACATCCTGTTGAGAGCATGCATGATGTAATGGTTCTTGCCTGCCTTCATTATGGGCTTGGCCTTGGCTCCTCCCCCTGCAGCAACGCCGAGCTCTGCCCTGCATTTAGGGTCAAGCTCAGTGGTCTGCTTTGAAGGGAGCAAGACGCTTACTGAACTGCTTGAATGCGCCACTACAGTAGCGTAATTGCCTGCGGCCCTTGCGAACTTGCCTCCGTCGCCGGGATGCATCTCTATGTTGTACACCATCGCGCCGTCAGGCACCTCTGCGAGGGGCAGGATGCTTCCTAGAGTATACTCTGCGTTCTTGCCCTCATAGATGTTGCTGCCTACCGTTATGCCCTCCGCGGCTATAAGTACCGATTCTGTATTGTCCTCATATCTTATGCGCATGAGGGGGGCGCTATGCCCGGGATCGTCTATGAAGCTTATTACCTCGCCTTTCGCATGCTGCGCATCTACGGGATTGAATGTTATGTCTGCCTTAAATCTGTTTGGCGGCTTTCTGTAGGCATTGCTGCCCTTTCCGCGGCGCTGCTGTTTTAATCTTTTTCCCATATCTGCACCTATACCAGCTTTAGCCTCTTTGCGAGGTCTGAAGCCTTAAACTCTGGAGCTAGCTTTATATATGCGCGCTTTGTATTGTTTGCTGTGCGCTGCGTATTTATGCTCTTTGTCTTCACTTTGAACATATCCTCAAACTCCTTTTTAATGCTTTCCTTCGTGGCTGAGAGATCCACGACATACACTATAACGTTCTCCTTGTCTACAAGGTTGAGGGCTTTTTCTGTAGCCAGCGGGTATTGAAGCATTCATTCACCTGTATTCTGTGAGGGCTTTCTCTATACCCTCTATCGCATTCATGCTCCAGAGAGAGAGCCTCGGCCTTCCTCCCGGCGCGAGGGCCTCTGCGCTGAGCTCCTTGACGCTCAGCACGTCTACGCCCGGTATGTTCCTGCCTGCCCTTTCTAGCTTCTCTACGTTCGAAGCGATTATAAGCAGGCTTTTTCTGAAATGCCTCTTTGATGAACGTCGCGAGTTGTGCGCAAGCCTTGGCTTATGGGATCTCTCTATGTCGCTTATCACGCCTAGTGCGGCGAGCACCTTCATAAGCTGCTTTGTCTTCTCTATGCCCTCTATGCTATTCTCAACGACTATTGGAAATGAATCCTTTGCAACAGTGTGCCTCTTCTTAAGCATTTCTGCATCTGAGCAGCCGCCTATTGCTGATCTTATGGCAGCCAGATACTCCGCCTTGTTGATGTGCTCTTCTATGCTTTTTTCTGTTTTTTGGGGATGCGCCCTCCTGCCCTTGACGCTTGAGGGTATCTTTCTCACATCGCCCATGGCGCCTCCTCCGAGCTTCTGTCTCGGGCGTATGGCTATTCCCATGTGCCTGCCGTGTCTGTAGCCGCTGTATTTGCCCACGTATACTGCTGTCGTCTGCATGCCTGCCAGCAAGCTCCTTCCCTGGCGCTGGTATAGACGGCTTTGCTCGCTGAGTATGGCGCGCAACACAAGATCGCTTCTGAATGGAGTGCCGAATACCTTTGGCAATTCAATGCTCCCGGTGCTGTTTCCGTCTTCCTTATACACATTGATCATTATCATGCACCCTGCTTTGATGTTGTAGATATGTATGTTATCTGGGGCTCTTTCGCCTCGCCTTTCTTTCTGATGCTTTTCCTTAGCCTTAAGAGCCTCTTTGCAGGACCTGGAAGCGTGCCCTCTACCAGAATGAAATCATTCTTCACAATTCCATAATTGAGGAAGCCTCCTTTCACATTTATGCTGCTTGCATCAGCCGCAGTGCCTATCTTAAGTATGCGCTTGTTGAGCTCTGTCCTGTAGTTGTAGCCCATGTGACCTGCCTGTGGAACTCCGAACATGACCTTAGGCGGATGCCACGGCCCTAGAGTGCCTACATGCCTTACCTTCTTTGTCGCTTTCCTGTACTGCTTTGCCACTCCGTACCTTTTTATAACGCCGCTCCATCCCTTCCCCTTCGTTATTCCGCTCACATCGATGTAATCCCCTGCATGCATTATCTCATTTATCTTTATCTCCTTTCCCAGCGCAGCCTGGACGAATTTAAGCTTCTCCTCTACTGTGCTACCACCTACAGGCATCTCGAATCTCATTATTTTCTTATTGCCGAAGCCCAGGGCTTCTGGATCAAGGAATGCCAATGCTGTGACATTGGAGAGCGTGCCTTTCGCCAACTCCTCTATGCCTTTGCCTTTCTTCTTTATGCCGACCCTCTCAGCCAGCTTTGCATCGTATGCCTCACCCAGCACTTCACTGTACGCGTAACCCTTCCTGTAGAATCTTACCCCATACACATAAATGCGGGGCATCTCAAGTAGAGTGGCGGCCCTTGCCACCTCTGTGCCTTTCGAAGGCGATAAGCTGTCATCCATCAACATGACATGGGTCATGCCTGCCTTGAAAGCGGCAAAGGTAAGGAAGGAGGGAGTTGCCTGCATTGGTGCGCTCCTGACTCTAGGCATAGTCCTTTTAGCCCTTCTATGCGGCCAATACTCAAGTGAGCCTTTCCTCATCTTTGCACCTTCTTATTCTTATTGCCTGCCTTTCCCTGCTTTGAAATCATCTCCTCTGCATCCTCTACAATGCGGAGCTGCCTAAGCACGCTTCCCATTGAGGCAATGAGAGCAGTCAGATCGGCAGCCTCTACCTTTATCGATATGTCAGCGCCTCTGCCAGATATCGTTACATTGCTTCTTTTATAATGTATCTCTTTCTCAATAATATCTATATAATCTTTTGCATTCTTCCCCGTCTCTATTTGTAGCACTGCTTTTGGCAAGATAATGACCCTTTATGCGCTCCTTGCGCGTGATCTTACGCTCGGCCTGTATGTAGGCGCTCTGTTCTTGGTAAGCAGACCGCGGTGCTTCCTGCCTGAGCTTGTCATGCCCCTGAAGGCACGGCCGCGCTGCCTTGCCATTTCCATGTATGAAGGATCGGATGCTATGGAAGGATGCGCCCTGTCCGCCATTATAACCTCGAAGAACTTGTATTTGCCGCTCTCCCCCACATAATATGAATTTACCACTTCACAATTTATGAACTTCCTTGCAGATCTCTCCTCAGCCATTGACTGGAGTGCCTTCTTGTGCACGAAGAACCTGCCGCTCTTTGAAGGCTTCCTGCCCCCGCTGGGCTTTAGCCTTTTTCTGCTACCGCGGCGTATCCTTGCTCTTACGACGATGATACCGTACTTCGCTTTGTAGCCTAGTTCCCTTGCCCTGGCTATGTTAGTGGGCTTATCTATCCTGACTATGCTCGGCTCAGCGGTCCATGAAACAATCCTGTTCTTGAGCAGTGCCGGCCTCTCCTTGTATTCATTCTGGAAACTTTCCCTGATGTACTTATATGCGCCCATCGTGACACCTGAATGTGTAGTTGCGTCTCTGCAGGCAGAGCCCTGAGCCTCCCAGAAGTGATTAACTCTCAGCCTTAGAGATTACCCAGCGAGCTGCCCAGGCCGGATGCCGTTTACGTATAAGCAGCTGAGCACTATACACTTCAGAGAGCCTTCTTATGTTGATTATTTGTATGAAAAGGAATATATACTCTCGCCCTCGGTCACGCGCAGAAACGGAACTCTTCTTTATAGGCGGCTTATCGATAGCATTTTAGC